>JAAYBP010000055.1 GCA_012730075.1 Acidimicrobiales bacterium
CCGACGGCCTGGGCGCCCACGGCGGGCCGCGTCGCCTCGAAGGTGGCCATGGCCGGCTGCTTGCCCGAGCTGACCTCGGGGTTCTTCTGGGCTTCGCGGGCGCGGGCGAGCTTCTCGTCGAGCTTGTCCTTGCCGCCGAGGAGGCAGGAGCCGGGGATGCGCACGTCGTCGAGCACGACCTCGGCGGTGTGGCTCGCCTTGATGCCGTGCTTCTTGTACTTCTGGCCCTGGCTCAGGCCCTCGGTGCCGGGCGGGACGATGAAGCTCGCCTGGCCCCGGCCGCGGAGCTCGGGATCGACGGTGGCGACGACGACGTGGACGTCGGCGATGCCGCCGTTGGTGATCCACGCCTTGGTGCCATTCAGCACCCACTCGTCCTTGGCCTCGTCGTACACGGCCCGGGTGCGCAGCGACGACACGTCGGAGCCGGCGTCGGGCTCGGACACGCAGAACGCGCCGAGGGCGACCTTCTCGGGGGTGCCGTAGCACTGCGGCACCCACTCCATCACCTGCTCGGGGGTGCCGTTGCCGGCGATGCCCGCGGCGGCGAGGCCCGAGCCCATGATCGACAGGCCGATGCCGGCGTCGCCCCAGAACATCTCCTCGATGGCGATCGGCATGGTGAGGCCGCTGGGGTCGCCGAGCATGGCCTGGGCCATGAAGTCGAAGCCGTAGAGGCCGATCTTGGCCGCCTCCTCGACGATCGGCCACGGGAACTCCTCCCGCTCGTCCCACTCCTCCGCCGCCGGCCGGATGACCGATTCGGCGAAGTCGTGGACCCACTTCTGGAGCTGGACCTGATCCTCGTTGAGGGCGAGGGAGAACTCGGACATCGCGTCCCTTTCGGCTCGTCGGGAGTCGGCTCCCCGCGGGGAAGTTACCGCTCGGTAACCGAAGCGTACGGGCCCGACGGTGGTGGTGCCAGCCCGCCCCGGCGAGGGGCACGACCTCCCGGCCGCGGCGCCGGGCGCGCTCGGCGTCGCCCCGCTCACGGGAGTCGCGCCCGCCCCGGCGGGGGGCCGGACCGCTCAGGCGCGGCGCCAGGTCGTGCCGGTGGGCGTGTCGATCAGCTCGATCCCCTCGGCCGCCAGTTCGTCGCGGATGCGGTCGGACGTCGCGAAGTCGCGCTCGGCCCGGGCGGTCGCCCGCTCGGCGACGAGGGCGTCGATCCGGGGATCGGAGCCGGACTCGTCGGCGTCGGGCGCGGCCGCGTCGGCCAGCCCGAACCCGAGGGCCCGGTCGGCGTCGGCGAGGAACGCCCACCGGTCGGCGGGCGACAGCTCGTCGGAGCGGACCGCCTCCCACACGACCGCGAGCGCCTGCGGGGCGTTGAGGTCGTCGGCGAGGGCGGCCCAGAAGCGCCGGCGGTACGGGTCCACCCGGGCGGGATCGGGCGCGTCGGCGCCGGACGCGGCGCCCGCGGCGGCCGCGTCCCGGGCGGAGACGGCGTGGCCCACCAGGCGGCGCAGGGCGGTGCCGGCCGCCGCGACCGCGTCGAACGTGAACGCCTGCTTCTGGCGGTAGTGCGCCTGGAGGAAGAAGTACCGGTAGGCGAGGGGGTCGATGCCGCGCTCGACGAGCGAGTCGACCACCAGCACGTGCCCCTTCGACTTCGACATCTTCTCGCCGCCGAGGTCGAGGAACTCGTTGTGCAGCCAGGTGCCGACCCACGGGTGCACGTCGAGCGCGCACTCGCTCTGGGCGACCTCGTTGGTGTGGTGCACCCGGATGTGGTCGACGCCGCCGGTGTGGACGTCGAACGTCGTACCGAGGTAGCGGGTGGCCATCGCCGAGCACTCGATGTGCCAGCCGGGAAAGCCGCGGCCCCACGGCGAGTCCCACTCCTGCTGGCGCTTCACGCCCGGCGGCGTCAGCTTCCACAGGGCGAAGTCGGCCGGGTTGCGCTTCTCGGCGATGCCCTCGATGCGCCCGGTCGACTCCAGGTCGTCGAGGCGGAGGTCGGCGAACTCCGAGTACCGGGGGAAGGTCGTCACGTCGAAGTAGACGCCGTCGTCGATCACGTAGGTGTGCCCCTGCGCTTCGAGGGTCTCGACCATGGCGATCTGCTCGGCGATGTGGTCGGCGGCCCGCGGCAGCACGTCGGGTTCGAGGCAACCGAGGCGGCGGCGGTCGTCGGCCCACTGCTCGGTGTACCGGGCGGCGATGTCGGCCGCGGTCTCGCCGCTGGCGGCGGCCGCCTTCTCCATCTTGTCGTCGCCGTCGTCGGCGTCGGAGACGAGGTGGCCGACGTCGGTGATGTTGGTGACGTAGGTGACGTCGTACCCGGCGGCGGCGAGCACCCGGCGCAGGAGGTCGGGGAAGAGCTGGCTGCGCATGTTCCCGAGCGTCTGGGGGGCGTAGACGGTCGGGCCGCACGTGTAGATGCCCACCCTGCCCTCGACGAGCGGCACGAACCGGCGCGTCTCGCGGGTGCGGGTGTCGTGGAGGCGGATCTCCTCCAGCCCCGGAGGCACGTCGACCATGCCCCCGATCATGGCCCACCGGCCGCCCCGCGCCGCCGTTACATCCGGGGTCAGACCCCAGATGTAACGGCGGCGTAGGGGTCGAACTCGTCGACGAGCAGCGGGCCGAGGCGCGCGGCGAGGCCGGGACCGCCGCCGGTGCCCAGGTGCCGCCGTTCCTGGGCCACCACGTAGCGACCCTTGTCGCCGGCGGCCGCCCACTCCGAGGCGCACTCGGACCACCGTTCGGCGGCCAGCGGTACGTCACCCCGGCGTTCGGCGCTCGCCGCCGCCCGGCCGGCCCGGATCGCCCGCGCCACCCGCTCGCGATCGCCCCGCGGCGCCACCCCCGCCCCGGGCCGGATGACCTGGACCTCGAGCGCGGCCAGGTCGGTGCCCGGCTCGACCAGGAGCTCGGCCCGGGCGCGCAGCTCGTGGCGGACGAGCGGCGCCTGGGCCACCGCGACCAGGTCGTCGGGGCGCAGCAGCCGCACCCACCCACCGGACGCGCCGTGCGGCACCACGACCTCGGCGACCGCCTCGGCCACCCAACGCGCCTCGAGCCGCGGCGCGCCGTCGGCGCGGACGGCATCGCCCGCTGCGCGCCGGCCGCGCGCGGCGGTCGGAAGCCCTGACGGAGCCGGTGCCGCCGGAACGGCGGCCGGAGGCGGCGCGATGGTCGAGGACACCTCCAGCGCACTCAAGAACTCCCGCCCGTCGTGCGGGTCGGCGACCGCGGCCGCGATGCGGGCGGCCAGGTCGCGCACCGGATCGGGGTCGGGGACGATGGCGGCCAGCGCGTCGAGGGCGGCGACGATGGCCTCGGCCCGCTCGGGGTCGAGCGGACGGTCCGGCGGGATCTCGGCCTCGTCGGCCAGGCCGGCGACGTCGCCGACGAGACGCGCGACGACCGGGCGGAGCAGGTCACCGGCGGGCGTCGGGTCGAGCAGCACCAGCAGTTCGGCCAGGGCGAGCACGCGGCCGAGCGGACCGAGCGCGGCATCGGCCGCCATGTCGGCCAGCAGGACGAGACGGCCGGTTCGCGCCGCCTCCAGGGTCCGGATGGGGTCGGCCAAGCGGTGGCGACGACCGGCCCGCTCGGTGAGGAGTCCGACCGCCTCGGCCTCGGCGCGCGTACCGGCCTCGACCGCGCCGTCGAGGACCTCGAGGGCGCCGTCGCCGCCGAACCCCGCGATCAGGAGGGGCGACGCATCGGCCCCGGCGGCGGGCACCTCGATGGAGACGAGGCGGTCGGGATCCGCGTGATCGACCTCCCAGACCTCCCCGTCGGGCAACGCGACCGCCGACGTGCCCGCCAAGCCGGGCGTGGACGCCGCGACCTCGACGGTCGCCCCGACCGGGTCGACGATCGCCACCCGCGGGTCGTGCGGGCCATAGAGCCCGGCGGGGGGAGCGTCAGCCACGGCGACCTCCCCGACGGAAGCTGGCCCCGGCGCTCCTCGGGGCCGGACCGAGGCGGGTCACGGCCGCCGCGGCCTCGATCCGGCCGAGGACGCGGCCGATGCGGCGGGCCCGCGTCCGCCGGATCCGGGCGCCGTCGGCGGCGTCGACCGGCTCGTCGAACAGGCCGCGCTCCCCCGCGAACCACAGCGCCGGCCAGCACCGCGCCTGCTGGGGCGGCGATCCCGCCTGCGGCCAGGGCGCGCCCGCGGGCCGGGTGTCGGTGCCGGCGAGGGCGAGCCACCCGAGTGCGGCGGAGGTCAGCCACGGGCAGGAGTCGGCGAGCAGGTCGAGAGCGTCGCGCAGGTCGTCCTCGGGCGCGACGGCGGTCGCGGTGGGCCCGACGGGTGGGTCACCGGCGTCGGGGCCGGCGTCGAGTGCGGTGCCCGCCAGGTCGTCGCCGGGCAGCCCGATGAGCTCCTCGCGGCCGGCGCTGAGCTGCCGCAGCACCGACTGGATGACCCGCGTGCCGTAGGCGGCGGGGTTCTCGACCTCGAGGGGCCCCCGCGCCAGGCGGAGCCAGACCTCGCCCCGGGCGTCGTCGAGGATGCCTTCGCGGTCGCCGTCGTGACCGCCCAGCCGCCGGCGGTGAGCGAGCCGTCCGGCCTGCTCGCGCGCCTCGCGGGTCGAGAGCCACGCCAGCACCGGATGGTCGGTGGGCACCACGGTCGTCGTTCCCTCGCTTCCTCGGCTCGACCCCTGCCGACCGGTCGGGATCGTCGGGGAGTGTCGCACCCTCGGCGACGGGGCGCTCGCCGGATACGAGTCGCGTCCACCGAGATGTGACACCCCCACCGACATCACCGGACGGTCCGTCACATCCCGCCAGGGGGTCACTCGGTACGGGTGGACGGCACCCCGCCGCCCGCCCAGTCCCCAGGAGGACCGCATGACCCACCAGCCGAACCCCCGCCCCGACGCCGGCGACGACGCCACCCCCGGCGCCACCCCGCCCGCCGACGTCCACGTCTACGTGCTGCTCGACCGCTCCGGCTCGATGGCCGCGATGGTCGACGACGTGATCGGCGGCTTCAACGGCCTGCTCGCCGACCAGCGCGCCGACGGCGCCGACGCCCGCATGACGTTCGTGCAGTTCGACACGGTCGACGTCCAGCACACCGTCGCCGACGCGGTGCCGATCGCCGAGGTGCTGCCGCTCGACCGGGCCTCGTTCCAGCCCCGCGGCGGCACCCCGCTGCTCGACGCCACCGGGATCCTGCTGGGTCGGGCCGCCGCCCGCGCCACCGAGCGGAAGGCGAGCGGCCTGGCCGCCGAGGAGGTCGTCTTCGTCAGCATCACCGACGGACACGAGAACTCGAGCCACGAGTACCGGCTGGCGACGATCCGCCAACTCGTCGACGCCCACACCGCCGCCGGGTGGGACTTCGTGTTCCTCGGCGCCGGGGTCGACGTCTACGGCGAGGCCGGGTCGATGGGCTACGCCGGCGGTTCGGTCCAGGCCTTCGCCCCCGACGGCGCCGGGTCGACCGAGGCGTTCGCGTCGCTGTCGCGCTCGATGATCGACAAGCGGGCCCGGGTGCGCCGCGGCGACCTCGCCCCCGCCCCGTTCTTCGTCGACAAGGACGCCGAGGCCGACCGCGACCGCCGCCGGGGCGCATGACCCGAACCCGGACCAGGTGGTGCCTGGAGGCCGAGCCGGTCCGGCACCATCCGGTCCGGCTCGCGCTCCACCTTCCATCACGCGCGCACGGTGGTCCGACGCGCGGGGGAAGGGGCGGATCGGTGGGGTGGGCCCGGGATCGGTCGTCACGCTGGTTCCCCGCGGCGACGGATCTGGTCGCCGCGGGGACTCACGCGGGCCACGCCAAGCGGGCCGGTGGCACCGCCTGGGCCTTCCCCGACCGACCGTTACATCTGGGGTCAGACCCCGGATGTAACGGTCGGCCCGTCGTTACATCTGGGGTCTGACCCCGGATGTAACACCCGCCCGGCGGGGAACGGGTTCGGAGCGGTTCCGGAGGGGTCGGTACCTTTGGCCCATGACCGACGCCGAGGCTCCGTTGCGGCCACGATCCGAGCGGGCCGTGCCCGACAAGCCGACCCTCGACGGCATCGAGGGCCGCTGGATCGAGCGGTGGGAGACCGACGGCGTGTACCGGTTCGCCGGCGACCGCGACCGGTCCGACGTCTACTCGATCGACACGCCGCCGCCGACCGCGTCGGGCTCGCTCCACGTCGGCCACATCTTCAGCTACACCCACACCGACACGATCGCCCGGTACCAGCGGATGCGCGGCCGCGACGTCTTCTACCCGATGGGCTGGGACGACAACGGCCTGCCCACCGAGCGCCGGGTCGAGAACTACTACGGGGTCACGTGCGACCCCACGGTCCCGTTCGATCCCGACTTCCGGCCGCCAGAGGACCCGGCGAAGAAGCGCCAGGACTTCGTCCCGATCAGCCGGCGCAACTTCGTCCAGCTCTGCCACATCCTCACCGCCGAGGACGAGAAGGTGTTCGAGGAGCTCTTCCGGCTCGTCGGCCTGTCGGTCGACTGGACCCTCCAGTACACGACGGTCAGCGACCGGTCCCAGGCGGTCTGCCAGCAGGCGTTCCTGCGGAACCTCGCCCGGGGCGAGGCCTACAGCCAGGACGCGCCGACCCTGTGGGACACGACGTACCAGACCGCGGTCGCCCAGGCCGAGATGGAGGACCGCGACCGGCCGGCGGCGTACCACCAGGTCGCGTTCCACCGCGCCGACGGCGGGGATGACGTCGTCATCGCCACGACCCGGCCCGAGCTGGTCGTGAGCTGCGTCGCCCTGGTCGCCCACCCCGACGACGAGCGCTACCGCGACCTGTTCGACACGACGGTCACCACGCCGGTCTTCGGCGTCGAGGTCCCGATCCGGGCGCACCACCTCGCCCAGCCCGACAAGGGCACCGGCATCGCCATGATCTGCACGTTCGGCGACACCACCGACGTCACGTGGTGGCGCGAGCTCGACCTGCCCACCCGTGCCGTCATCGGGAAGGACGGCCGGTTCGCGTTCGATCCGCCCGCGTGGCTCACCACCGATGCCGCCCGCGAGGCGTACGCCCGGTTCGCCGGCAAGGCGAGCGGCGGCGCCCAGCAGGTCATGGTCGAGCTGCTCCGCGAGTCGGGCGAGCTGCTCGGCGAGCCGGAGAAGATCACCCATCCGGTCAAGTTCTACGAGCGCGGCGAGAAGCCGCTCGAGATCGTCACGACCCGCCAGTGGTACATCCGCAACGGCGGACGCTCGGCCGACCTGCGGGCCGCGCTGATCGCCCGGGGCCGGGAGTTCGCCTGGCACCCCGACTACATGCGCCACCGCTTCGACAACTGGATCGAGGGCCTCAACGGCGACTGGCTCGTCTCGCGGCAGCGGTACTTCGGCCCGCCGATCCCCCTCTGGTACCGCCTCGACGACGAGGGCCGGCCCGACCACGACGACCCGATCGTGCCCGACGAGGCCAGCCTCCCGATCGACCCTCAGAGCCACGTCCCGCCCGGCTACACCGACGACCAGCGCGACCGGCCCGGCGGGTTCACCGGCGACCCGGACGTCTTCGACACGTGGGCCACCTCCTCGCTCACGCCGCTCCTCGCATGCGGATGGGAGGAGGACGCCGACCGCTTCGCCCGCACCTACCCGATGGACCTGCGCCCCCAGGCCCACGACATCATCCGGACCTGGTTGTTCTCCACGGTGGTCCGGTCGCACTTCGAGACCGACTCGCCCCCGTGGACCAACGCCGCCCTCTCGGGATGGATCCTCGACCCGGACCGCAAGAAGATGTCCAAGTCGAAGGGCAACGTCGTCGTCCCGATCGACCTGCTCCAGCAGCACGGATCCGACGCCGTCCGGTACTGGGCCGCCAACGGCCGCCCCGGCACGGACACCGCCTTCGACACCGGCCAGATGAAGGTCGGGCGGCGGCTCGCCATCAAGATCCTCAACGCCAGCCGCTTCGCCCTCAACCTCGGCGCCGCGCCCGAGGGGAGCCGCCCGACCGAGGCGCTCGACCTCGCGCTGCTCGCGGCCCTCGCCGAGCTGGTCGACGAGGCCACCGCGGCGTTCGACGCGTACGACTACGCCCGCGCCCTCCAGCGCACC
Organism: Acidimicrobiales bacterium; assembly: GCA_012730075.1. Classification (GTDB taxonomy): domain Bacteria; phylum Actinomycetota; class Acidimicrobiia; order Acidimicrobiales; family Iamiaceae; genus Iamia. Next base: position 8,024 of record JAAYBP010000055.1, read on the forward strand.
GAGGAGTTCTTCTGGTCGTTCTGCGACGACCACCTCGAGCTGGTCAAGAGCCGGGCCTACGGCGAGGACCCCGGCGACGGCCCCGCCGCGTCGGCCCGGGCGACGCTCGAACTGGCCCTATCGACCCTGCTGCGCCTGTTCGCCCCGTTCCTGCCCTTCGTCACCGACGAGGTCTGGTCGTGGTGGCAGCAGGGATCGGTCCACCGGGCGCCCTGGCCCACCGCGGCGGATCTGCGCGGGCCGGCCGCCGACGGTGACGCCCAGACCCTTGCCGTCGCCGGATGGGTCCTCACCGAGGTCCGCCGGGCGAAGTCCGACGCCAAGGTCTCGATGCGCGCCGAGGTCACGAGCGTCCACGTCACCGACACCGCCGAGCGCATCGCCCACGTCGAGGCGGCCGCCAACGACCTGCGCGACGCGGGCCGGATCGCCGAGCTCACCTGGTCGGAGGGCGAGCCGGCGGTCACCGTCGTCCTCGCCGAGGCGTCGGAGTAGCGGGCGTGGGCGCCGACGACGTCCTGTACCACGTCGGCTTCGCCCCCTCGGCGCTGCCCCCGGGCACCCGCGTCGCCCTCCTGAGCGGCGACCCCGAGCGCTCCGAGGCGATCGCGACCGACCGCCTCGCCGACGGTCGGGAGCTGGCCCGCCGCCGGGGGCTCGACGCGTTCAGCGCCCGCCTCCCCGGCGGTGCCCCGGTCCTGTGCGCCACGAGCGGCATGGGCGCGCCGTCGGCGAGCATCGTCGTCAACGAGCTGGTGCAGGCGGGCATCGACACGATCATCCGCATCGGGACGAGCGGCTCGATCCAGCCCCGGGTCCGCGCCGGCTCGATCGTGATCGTCCAGGGCGCGCTGACCAACCAGGGCGCCGCGTCCGACATCGCACCCGCCGAGTTCCCCGCCGCCGCCGACCCGCACCTGGTGGTCGCCCTCGCCGACGCCGCCACCGACCTCGGCGTCGACCACCACGTCGGCGTCGTCGCCTCGACCGACACGTTCTTCGAGGGGCAGGAGCGCTCCGAGTCGTCGGCCAACCCGCACCTGCTGCGCCGTCAGCGCGGGATGATCGACGAGTACGCCGGGCTCGGGGTGCTCGGCTTCGAGATGGAGGCCGGGACGCTCCTGAAGATGGGCCTCGTCTACGGGTTCCGCGCCGCCTGCGTCGTCGGCGTGGTCGCCCAGCGCGACGAGGCCGAGGCCCCGGACCTCTCGGTGAAGGACCGCGCGGTCGACGCCGCGATCTCGGTGGCGGTCGCCGCCGCCGACTCCGTCACCGCCTGACCGGCGCGGTCGCCGACCCCCGACTCGTCGCCGCGCGGCGCCGGACCTACAGCGTGTGGAGCGGGGCGGCGTCGGACTGCACCCCGAGCACCGCGATCAGCACGATGCCGATCACCAGGCCGACCAGCAGCGGCACCAGCACCCAGCGCGGGTCCTCGTCGCCGTGGCCGTCGTCGTGGCCGTGGTCGTCGTGACCGTGGTCGTCGTGGTGCGCGTCGCCGCTCATCGGCGTCGAACCTAGCGGCGAGAGTGCGCGCCGGGCACACCGTCGGACCCGACGCTCGGCCCCCGGGGACCCCCGGGCGTGCGTCCGCGGGGGCGGACGTCGGCGTCGCTCAGCGTTCGGGGTCGGGAGGCGGCGCGGCCGTGGCGGCCCCGGGAACGCGGATCCCCGCGGCGGCCAACGCCCCGACCAGGCGGAGACGCACCGCCCGCATCACCTTCCACTGCGAGCCGGGCCGGGTCTTGACGACCAGGCGGAGTGTGATGCCTTCGCGGGTGACCGCCTGCACGCCCCACACCTCGGGACGCTCGAGGACGTCGGTGGCGAGCCCCTCGTCGTCGTCGACCACCGCGTCGGTCGCCTGCTTCAGCACCTCGATCGCCCGGTCGACGTCGGAGCCGTGCGCGATCTCGATGTCGAGCACCGCCCGGGCCCACTGCTGGGACTGGTTGCCGACCCGTCGGACCTCGCCGTTGGGGACGTGCCACACGGTGCCGTCGACGTCCCGGAGGCGGGTGGTGCGCAGCCGGACCGCCTCGACCGTGCCGGTCGCCTCGCCCAGGTCGACGACGTCGCCGACCCCGTACTGGTCCTCGACCAGGATGAACAGGCCGGCGAGCAGGTCCCGCACCAGGCTCTGGGCACCGAAGCCGAGGGCGATGCCGACCAGGCCGGCGCCAGCGATGAGGGGGCCGAGGTTCATCCCCAGCACGTCGAGCGTGTAGATCGCGGCGAACGTGTAGACGACAGCGCTGGTCGTGCTGCGGAGCACCCCGGTGACCGTCTCGGCGCGTGCGGCTGCCCGCGCCGACGGCTCGGCGGGCACCAGCACCGAAGGTGCCCGCCCGCGCATCTGGCGTACCGCCTTCGACTCGGCCGCGTCGGCGAGACCGCGGACGAAGTGGCGGATCAGCCGGCGTACCACCCGAACGAGCACGACCGCCACGATCCAGACGATCAGGATCTGCAGCGGCCGGTCGACCAGCCAGTCGGCGACGTCGGCCCAGGTCTCGCTACCGGTGCGGTCGAGCACCCAGCGATGCGCCCCGCCCTGCTCGTCGGCCGCCGCGAGGACGCCGGTCACGGACGGCGGTCCCCCACCGGTTCGGCGCGGGCCAGGTGCCGGTCGAGCGAGCGAGCCACCGCCTCGGCCAGCAGGATCACCGGGTGGTACCGGGCCACCAGGTCGACGACCCGGTCGATGCCGACGGGCGGCACCGGGGTCGAGAGCATGACGGTGCGGGCCTCGGTGGCGGCGCGGAACGCGCCCGGGTGACCGCCCAGGTCGGGGTGGGAGCGCCGGGCAGCGGCCCGGAAGGCGTGCTCGACCTCGGCCGGGCGGGCGTCGGTCGCCACGCCGAGCAGGTGGGCGGCCTGTCTGCGGTCCACGACCGCGACGCTAGCGGTGCCGCCGGGTCGCCCGGGTGCCGGCCGGGGCGCGCGTCCTCGCGAGGACGCGGTCTCCGGTCGGGGGCGGGACCTCGACCGTGGCGGTTCTTCGCGCGCAGCCGGTCACCAGCGGCCGCTCACGCGCCAAGAACGGGCGGGACCTCCGGCGTGACGGTTCTTCGCGCGCAGGCGGTCACGGGTGGCCGCTCACGCGCCAAGAACGGGCCCACCCCTCGGCCGGGCGCCGGCGGCTACCCCTCGGTCGTGGTGGTGTCGCCGTCGCCGCCGTCGTCGCCACCGTCCTCGGCGGGGTCCGGGACGGTCGTCTCGGTGCCGTCGTCGCCGGTCGTGCCCTCGTCCGAGCCGTCGTCGGTGTCGTCGTCGGTCGTGTCGTCGCCGGCGACGGGCGTGCAGTGCCCGACCAGGTCGACGACGAACACCAACGTCTCGCCGGCCAGCTCGTGGTCGGTCTCCTCGCCGGTCGCCTCGCCGTAGGCCAGGTCGGGCGGGATGACGAGCTGTCGACGGCCTCCGAGCCTCATGCCGACGAGGCCCTCCTCCCAGCCCTGGATCACGCCGCCCAGGCCCACCGTGACGTCGATCGGGCTGAGGTCGTCCCACGACGAGTCGAACTCGGAGCCGTCGGAGAACTTCACGCCCGTGTACTGGACCTGGACGTCGTCGCCGGCCACGACCTCGGGGCCCTCGCCCTCGGTGATGTCGTCGGTCACCAGCGCCGTCGGTGCCTCTCCCTCGGGAACGGTCACCTCGGGCGCGTCCTCGGCCGTCACCGGAGGATCGAGCGTCTCGCACTCCTTCGGCACCGTCGTGGTCGGGGCGGGCTGCGTGGGCAGCTCGTCGTCCTCGACGCCGTCGGCCACCAGGTTCCCCTCGGGGGAGTCGCTGCACGCGGCGGTGAGCAGGAGGAGGAACGCGGCCGCGGCCGCCACCAGGAGGCGCCCGAAGGGGCGGGAGGTGCGAGAGGACGAGGGAGCAGACATCGGCGGAGGAACCTAGCGAGCGGGCGGACCGAAAGGCGAGCGGCCCGATCGAGGCCGCGTCCCGGCGGCTGGTGTGCCGTGACTATCGTCGCACCCGTGACCCAGCACCAGCGCCCAACCCGCTTCCTCGCCCTCGGGCTGGCCGCCGCCCTCGCCTTCGGCGGCGCCGCCTGCGGTAGCGACGACTCGAGCGATCCCGTCGAGGACGGGGTCGCCCCCACCTCCTCGACGATCACGGACTCCGGTGACTCCGGCAGCTCCAGCGACGACCCGCTCGCCCAGGCGGTCGAGCGGCAGCTCGAGGCGTTCAACGTCGTCGACTCCCGCGAGGAGGGCGACACCGTCATCGCGGTCATGGGCGAGGACGCCACCGACGAGGACGTCGAGGGCGTGTGCGACCTGCTCTCGGCCAGCGGCCGTCCGATCGTCACCGAGGTCGACGGCGAGCAGACGCCCTGCCCCTGACCGTCTCAGTCCGCTTCATCCCGCGTCAGCCCGCCTCACCCCGTCGGATCGCCCCGTGAGGGCCACCCCCTCGGGGCGGGTCAGGGGACGACGACCGCCCGACCGGTGAGGGTCGCGGCGTCGAGCGCGGCGTAGGCCGACTCCACCTCCGCCAGGGGGTACTCGTCGACGGGCACGGTCACCCGTCCCTCCGCGGCGAGGTCGACCACCGCCCCCAGGTCGGCGCGCGACGAGCCCTGCACCGCGGTCACCGTCGCCTCCCGCGGCAGCGTGCCGAACCAGGGCCGGCGGAGCGTGCCGGGCCCGGCGCCCACCAGCACGAACGCCCCTCCCCGACGGAGGGCGGCGAGGCCGCTCCGGATCGTGTCGTCGACGCCGACCACGTCGATCACCGCGTCGACCCCGCCGCGCCCGCCGCGGCCGGTCGCCCGCAGGGCACCCCCCAGTTCGTCCCCCGCGCCGTCGAGCGCCCGGTCGGCCCCCAGCGCGAGGGCCGCCTCCCGTCGCGCCGGGTCGGTGTCGACCGCTACCACCGTCGGGACCCCCCTGGCCCTCAGGATCTGGACGACGAACGAGCCGAGGCCCCCGACGCCGATCACGACGGCCACGTCGACGTCCGGCACCGCCAGGGCCCGGCGCACGGCGTGGTGGGAGGTGGCGCCCGCGTCGGTGAGGGGCGCGGCCCGCCGGGGGTCGAGCCCCTCGGGAAGGACGACCAGGGCGCCCGGGTCGTCGACGAGGACGAACCGGGCGAGGCCACCGTCGCGGCCGTAGCCACGGCCGACGTCGCCGCGGGGGCAGGCGCTGTCGCTCCCGGTCCGGCAGTGCCAGCAGGTGCCGCACGCGCCGGGCGAGGCGACCACCACCGGGGTTCCCACCGGCGGGCCGTCCACCCCCTCGCCCCGCTCGGCCACCGTGCCGCCGACCTCGTGGCCGAGCGTGAAGGGCACCCGCCACCCCAGCGCCTCGCCGACCTCACCGGGCATCGCCGCCATGGCGAGGTCCGAGTGGCACAGCCCGCAGCCCGCCACCTCCACCAGCACCTGGCCGGGGCCGGGCCGGGGCACCGGCACCTCGACCCGCTCGGGCGGACCGCCCCACCGCGTGAGCCGGTAGGCGGTCATCGCGCCGTCGGAGACGGTCACGCGGCAGGCGGCCAGGCGCGGCTCACGATCTCCGCCGCGGCGACCCCGGCCGGCAGGGTGCCCAGGGCGAGGCCGGCGTCACGGGCGAGACGGGACGCGCAGAACGCGTCGGCGACCGCGGCCGGGGCGTTGCGCACCAGCAGCGAACCCTGGAGCGCGAGCGCCGCCCGCTCGACGATGCGCCGGGCCCGGACCTCGACCCCGTCGGGATCGGCCAGTTCGGCGTGCAGGTCGTCGATCGCCCGGTCGAGGCGGGGGTCGGCCCCGCGTGCCAGCTCGATCTCGGTGAGCAGGGCGGCGACCGACTCGGGCTCGCGCGCGGCGGCGCGGAGCACGTCGAGCGCCATCACGTTGCCCGACCCCTCCCAGATCCCGTTCAGCGGGCTCTCCCGGAAGAGCCGCGGCATCGGGCCGTCCTCGATGTACCCGGCCCCGCCGAGGCACTCGAGCGCCTCGGCCGCGAAGAGCGGGGCGCGCTTGCAGATCCAGTACTTCGACACCGCGGTGGCGATGCGGGCGAACGCGGTCTCGCCCCGGTCGTAGGCGCCGGCGAGGCGCGCCATCGTGACGGTGGCGGCCTCGGACTCGACCGCGAGGTCGGCGAGGACGTTGACCATCAGGGGCTGCTCGACCAGGCGCCGGCCGAACGCCCCGCGGTGCACCGCGTGGTGGATCGCCTGCGCCAGGCCGGCTCGCATCTGACCGACGACACCGATCACGCAGTCGAGCCGGGTGTGGTTGACCATCGTGAGGATGGTCTGGACGCCGCGGCCCTCCTCGCCGAGCAGGCGCGCCCGGGCGCCGTCGAGCTCGATCTCGCTCGACGCGTTCGACCGGTTGCCCAGCTTGTCCTTCAGCCGCTGGATCTCGATGGCGTTGCGGCTGCCGTCGGGGAGCCGGCGGGGCATCGCGAAGCACGACAGCCCGACGTCGGTGTGAGCGAGCACGAGGAACAGGTCGCCCATCGGCGCCGAGCAGAACCACTTGTGTCCGGTGAGCAGGTGGTCGCCGTCGTCGGCCGGCACGGCGCGGGTCGTGTTCGCCCGCACGTCGGATCCGCCCTGCTTCTCGGTCATCGCCATGCCCGCGAGGCCACCGACCTTGGCCACGATCGGCAGCGGGGTCGGGTCGTAGGTGCGCGACGTCAGCTTCGGCTCCCACTCGGTGGCCAGGTCGGGGTCGGCGCGCAGCGCGGGCACGATCGAGTACGTCATCGACACCGGGCAGCCGTGGCCCGCCTCGACCTGCGTCCACAGGGCGAACTTGGCGGCCCGGGTCACGTGGGGGGCGACGTCGGGGTCGGCCCACGGCCCGCCGGCGAGCCCGTCGGCGACCGCCTGCCCGAGCAGCTCGTGGTACGCCGGGTGGTACTCGACCTCGTCGATGCGGTGGCCGAAGCGGTCGTGGGTGTGCAGGACCGGACCGTGGGCGTTGGCCAGCTCGCCGCGGCGGATCCACTCCGGCTCGCCGACGCGCCGACCGACCTCGATGATCTCGGCGTCGCGGGACCCGGCCCCCTCGCGTTCGACCGCCTCGCGGAGAGCCAGGTCGAGGGCGTAGGCGTCGTGCCCCTCGAGCGGGGGCGGCTGGTTGCGCACCTCGTGCGTCACGTGCGCCATGGCCCGTGTCTACCGCGCCGCCACGACCGGCGCCGCCGCCGTCCGTGCGGAGGTTCCGCCTTGACAGCGCGACCGAGGAGGTCCACAGTGTCCGGCGTGACCGCCGCCTCCCACCTCCTCCTCCTCCTCATGTAGACGGGTGCCCCCATACCGGCACTCGTCGAGCTCCTGAGCCCTCGTGGCCGGGAGCTTTCTTCGTTTTCCAGCCCGATGACCGATTCCGAACCACGACGACCGAACTGCGAGCCTGATCACCATGGCCCCTGAGCCCGCCACCCCGAAGACCATGCCGTTCGATCGGTACCGCCCGACGGTTCCCGTCGACCTGCCGGACCGCACCTGGCCCGACCGTCGCCTCACCGCGGCGCCCCGCTGGTGCGCGGTCGACCTCCGCGACGGCAACCAGGCGCTCATCGACCCGATGGACCCCGAGCGCAAGCTCCGCATGTTCAACACCCTCGTGGCCATGGGCTACAAGGAGATCGAGGTCGGCTTCCCGTCGGCGTCGCAGCCCGACTTCGACTTCGTGCGGCAGCTCGTCGAGGAGGACCTCGTCCCGGAGGACGTGACGATCCAGGTGCTGACCCAGTGCCGCGACGACCTGATCGAGCGCACCTACGAGTCGATCCGGGGATCGCACCGGGCGATCGTCCACTTCTACAACTCGACCTCCACCCTCCAGCGCCGGGTCGTGTTCGGCCTCGACCGCGACGGCGTCACCGAGATCGCCGTCAACGCCGCCAAGCTGTGCCGCAAGCTCGAGCACACCGTGCCGGGCACCGACGTCCGCTACGAGTACTCACCGGAGAGCTTCACCGGCACCGAGCTCGAGTACGCGGTGGAGATCTGCGACGCGGTGGCCGACGTGATCGAACCGACGCCCGAGCGGCCGCTGATCATGAACCTGCCGGCGACGGTCGAGATGTTCACGCCGAACCTCTACGCCGACTCGATCGAGTGGTTCCTGCGCACCGTGCGCAACCGGGAGTCGATCGTGCTGTCGCTGCACCCCCACAACGACCGGGGGTGCGCCGTGGCCGCCGCCGAGCTGGGGGTGCTGGCCGGCGCCGACCGGGTCGAGGGCTGCCTGTTCGGAAACGGTGAGCGCACCGGCAACGTCGACCTGGTGACCCTGGGTCTGAACCTGTTCAGCCAGGGCGTCGACCCCGAGATCGACTTCAGCGACATCGACGCCATCCGCCGGGTCGCCGAGTACTGCAACCGCCTGCCGGTGCACGAGCGCCACCCCTACGCGGGGGACCTCGTGTACACCGCGTTCTCCGGCTCGCACCAGGACGCGATCAAGAAGGGGTTCGCCGCCCTCTACGCCGACGCCGAGGCGGCCGGGCGGGGCCGCGACTACGAGGTGTGGGAGGTGCCGTACCTCCCGATCGACCCCGCCCACGTGGGCCGCACCTACGAGGCGGTGATCCGGGTCAACAGCCAGTCCGGCAAGGGCGGCGTCGCCTACATCATGGAGACCGAGCACGGCTTCTCGCTCCCGCGGCGCCTCCAGATCGAGTTCTCCAAGACGATCCAGGGCATCGTCGAGGACACCGGCACCGAGATCTCGCCCGCGGCCATGTGGGACGCCTTCACCGCCGAGTACCTGCCCGCCGAGCCGCGCTTCGAGCTGCGGTCGAGCGAGCTGGCCACCGACACCGACGGCCGGACGTCGATCACCGCCCACCTGGTCGTCGACGGCCGGCCGGTGACGGTGACCGGGGCGGGCAACGGTCCGATCGACGCGTTCGTCGCCGCCATGGGCTCCGAGGTCGGCGTCGACCTGGAGGTCGTCGACTACCACGAGCACGCCCTCAGCCAGGGCGCGGACGCATCCGCGGTCGCCTACGTCGAGACCCAGGACGGCGACGGCACGATCCGCTGGGGCGTCGGCACCGACTCGAACATCATCACCGCCTCGCTCAAGGCGGTCCTCGGCGCCGCCGACCGCGCCGTCCGCGGGTGAGCGTTACATCCGGGGTCAGACCCCAGATGTAACAGTCAGTCGGCCGGGGCGACCGACGCGAAGGCGCGGGCCCGGTCGAGCTGGAGGAGGCGCTCGTCGGGGTTCGGGGCGCCGACGAGCACGTAGTCGTCGGCGAACTCGGCCCGCAGCTCGCCGGTGTCGTCGACCAGCCAGGGCAGGGCGAGGCGGCGCGGCACCCGGACGATCGGCGGGTGCTCGAACGTCCCGAAGACCTTGTCCCACACCGCGATCGACACGCCGTGGTTCGCCATCGGGGCCCCGAAGTGGTGGTGGAAGTGGTGGCGGCGGACGAAGCGCTGGTAGCGGGTGTGCGGCGCCCGCAGGTGGGCCACCGCGTGCTGGTACTCGTAGAAGAAGTAGCCGAACGCCCAGCCGACGGCGACGGTGACCCCGGCGACCGGGCCGGCGATCCACCATGCGAGCGGCGCCCAGCCGAGCCCGCCGACGAGCAGCATGCCCGTCCAGCTCAGGATGTGGTTGCGGTCGAAGTGCCACTGGGAGTGGACGTGGTGCTCGAGGTGCTCGCGGCTCATGATCCCCTTGCCGTGCAGCTCGTGCATGGCGAAGCGGTGGAGCACGTACTCGGCGAGGGTCCAGAGCGCCCACCCGGCGGGGAAGGCGAGGACGACGGTCACGATGGTGGTCACGGTGGTCTCCGGGTGAGGTCGTGTCGGTCGGGTGAACGGAGGGGCAGGCGGTGGGCCGGTGCTCGGGTCAGGTCGGAGCCGGCCCGGCGGGGGTCGGCAGGTCGGCGGCGACGGCGGACGCCTCGGCGAGGACGGTCGGATCCGCGCCCCAGCCGAGGAGGAACGAGCGGGTGATCTCGGCGCCCAACACCGCCCCGGTGGTGGGCAGGCCGGCGACGATGCCGTCGACGAGCAGGGCGCCGTTGAGCGCCGACACCCATGCGAGCGTGCGGACGAGGGCGCCGTCGAGGGGCCGGTCGATCGGGTCGCTGGCCGGTTCGTGCGGCGCCAGAGCGCCCGACTCGACCGCGGTGGCGAGCAGTCGGCGGGGGCGGTCGAGCACGGCCATCGCGACCGGCACGATCGACAGCACGTCGTCGGTGTCGGCGAGGCCCGGCGTGACGAGCATCCGCTGTTGGAGGCGGAACTCCCGGGCGTGGTGCTCCGGCGCGCCGAGGAACAGCTCCGAGAAGGCGAGCAGCCGGGCCAGGGCAGCGACCGGTGGCGACGCGTCGCACTCGGCGAGGGCGGAGTCGACCGCCACGAGGTGGACGTCGGCCACGTCGGCGAGCACCACGAGCGCGTCCTGCTGGAGCGCGGCGAGCAGTGCGGATCGCGAGGCGAAGTACGTGTAGAGCGACGCCGGGGCGTAGTCGGCGGCCTCGGCCAGCGCCGCCATCGTCAGGCCGTCGATGCCGTCGCGCTCGACGATGTCGGCCGCGAGCTCGATCAGCGCGTCGCGCCGGGCGGCGCGCTTGCGGGTCCGCCGGTCCGGCACCGCGGCCGGGTCCGAGGGTTCGACGTTTTCCGAAGGCACATCGGAAAACGTATGCAGATCGACCCGGCGCCGTCAATCCCCGTTCACCCCGCGACGGATCGCGGGGCGCCGGGACGTTCTGACCTACGACCGTTCCGACGAAACACCGGGAACCCGATGACGCTCACCGCCGTCCGCCCCCTGCATCGGGTGGGGGGAAGGGAGGACCCGCCGACCCCTTGCCAGCGCGCGCCGCAGGGCGGAGACTGGTACCCGACCGGGAGGAAGGTCCCGGAGGAGGGATGGCTGGTGCGCGAGCACGGCACGGGCGCGGTGCGGCGCACCAGCGCGGGCAACGTCGAGACGGACGTAGGCGGGGTCACGTCGGCGCGCTCCGCCCCCGACCCGGCCACACGGCTCGCCGAGCTCTACGAGGCTCTCCTGCCGGTCGTGTTCGGCTACTGCCGCGCCCGCCTGCGGGAGGCCGATGCCGA
>JAAYBP010000056.1 GCA_012730075.1 Acidimicrobiales bacterium
CCGACGACGCCGTCGTCGGGCCGGGCGGCGAGCAGGTCGGCGACGAGCCGGGCCTCGACCGCCCGGTCGACCTCGGTCACCGGGTCGGTGGCGGAGGACTTGCTGGCGATGCGGAGGTCGGGCGCGCCGGCGCGGGCGCGGACGTCCTCGGCGGCCCGGGAGGCGACGGTCACCGCCAGGTCGCGGAGCGCCTCCCGGTCGACGGGGTCGGACACCGGGTCAGGACCGGCGGACGTCTCGCCGGCGCGGGGGCTCCCTGCCCTCGGCCGCGGCCCGGTCGACGATCGTCTGCCACTCGGTCATCGCCCGCAGCACCAGCACGGCGACGACGGCCACCCCGGCGGCCGCGGCGACCGCGCCGACGAGCCCGCCGACCGCCGGCCACACCGCGCCGCCGCTGGAACCGTCGCCGGCCCGGGTCTGGAGGTCGGTGACGCCGTAGCCGATCAGCCCGCCGCACAGGCCGGAGACCACGATGGACGCGATGGCGAGCACGCGGGCGGCGGTGGGCGGCGCGGCCGACGGGACCGGGACGCGGCCGGGCGCGGCTCCGCGGGTCGGGTCGTCGGCGGCCATGGCGTCCGACGGTAGTGCCGGGCCCGGGGGTCGCCCCACCCGGGGCGGGCGCCTCGTATCGTGCAGCGCGTGTCGGTGCTGGTCATCATCCCGACCTACGACGAGGTCGAGAACATCTACGACGTGCTCGGGCGCGTCCGGCGCGCGGTACCCGAAGCCGACGTCCTCGTCGTCGACGACAACAGCCCCGACGGCACCGCCGAGTGGGCCGAGGCGATCGGCGCCGAGCTGGGTCGCATCGAGGTGCTCCGGCGCCCCGAGAAGCAGGGCCTCGGGCCGGCCTACCGGGCGGGGTTCCGCTGGGGGCTCGAGCGGGGCTACGACGTCCTCGTCGAGATGGACGCCGACCTGTCCCACGACCCCGACTCGCTGCCCGACCTGCTCTCGGCGCTCGACGACGGCGCCGACCTGGCCATCGGCAGCCGGTACGTGCCCGGCGGCAGCGTCCCGGGTTGGCCACGGCACCGGCTGCTGATCTCCCGGCTCGGCAACGCGTACGCCTCGTTCTGCCTCAACGCCGGGCTGCGCGACGCGACCGCCGGGTTCCGCGCCTACCGGGCCGACGCCCTGCGGGCGCTCGACCTCGACGCCATCACCACCTACGGATACGGCTTCCAGATCGAGATGGCCTACTCGCTCGTCCGCGCCGGCCGCCGGGTCGTCGAGGTGCCGATCACGTTCCGCGACCGCGTCAAGGGGACGTCGAAGATGTCGCTCTCGATCATGGGGGAGGGCCTCCGGCTCGTGACCTGGTGGGGCATCCGCGACCGGGTGCTGCACCGGCGCCGAGCTCGGTCCTGACGAACGTCGACGGTGCCGGTCGGCCCCTAGAGTCGGCGGTCGTTCGAGCATCCAGGGGGACGCCGCCCATGACCACGACCACGGTGCGAACCACCGGACACGGACCCGTCGCCGGGCGGGCCGAAGGCGACGGCGGGGTGTTCCTCGGCGTGCCCTACGGCGCGCCGACCGACGGCGCAGGCCGCTTCGCCCCGCCCCGTCCGCCGGAGCCGTGGTCGGAGCCCTTCGACTGCACCCGGCCCGGGCCGTCCGCGCCGCAGAACCCCTCGATCCTCGAGACCGCCCTCGGCATGCACGGCATGACCTACACGGAGGACTGCCTGCGGCTGAACGTGTTCAGCCCCGACCTCGACGGCTCGGCCCCGGTGATGGTGTGGCTGCACGGTGGCGGCTTCGAGACCGGCACTGCCTCGATGTCCTGGTACGACGGCCGCTCCCTCGCTCGGCGTGGCGTCGTGGTCGTCGCCGTCGGGTACCGGCTCGGGGCGCTCGGCTACCTGCGCGTGCCGGGCGCGGACGGGAGCGGGTGCTTCGGCCTGCTCGACCAGATCGCCGCCCTCGAGTGGGTGCGCGACAACGTCGCCGCCTTCGGGGGCGACCCCGACCGGGTCACCGTGTTCGGCGAGTCCGCCGGGGCCATGAGCATCGGTGCCCTCCTGGGCGCGCCCACCGCGTCGGGCCTGTTCCACCGGGCGATCCTCCAGAGCGGTTCGACCCACAACGTCCACTCCGACGCCCACGCCGGGACGGTCGCCGGACGGTTCGCGGCGGCCGCCGGGGTGGCCCCCGACGACCTCGACGCCCTGCGGGCCCTGTCGCTCGACGACGTGCTGGCCGCCCAGGGCGCCATCGGGCGCGACGACGACGGCTCGTTCGGGCTGCCGTGGCAGCCGGTGCTCGGCTCCGACGCCGTGCCCGGGCGCCCGCTGGAGGCGGTGCGCGCCGGGGCCGCCGCCGGCGTCGACCTGCTGGTCGGCACCACCCTCGATGAGATGAAGCTCTTCCCGCTGATCAGCCCGGGGCTCGCCGAGGTCGACGCCGAGACCCTCCGCGCCCGGGCCGAGGCGTACTCCACGTCGGCGGGGCGCGAGCCGGGCTCCCTGCTGGCCGCGTACGACGCCCGCACCGGCGCCCTGCCGGCGCCGGACCGCTGGCTCGACCTGCTGACCGACCTGGTGTTCCGGATCCCCGCCATCCGCCTGGCCGAGGCCCAGGCCCGCCACGGCGCCCGGGTGCGGATGTACCTGTTCGCGGAGCGCTCCGACCTGCTCGGCTCGTGCCACGCCCTCGACCTGCCCTACACCTGGGACAACCTCGACGCGCCCGGCACCGAGGTGCTCGTCGGCGCCCTCACCGACGAGCGACGACGGCTGGCCCGCCAGATGGGCGACGCCTGGACGTCGTTCGCGGCCGGCGCCGACGATCCGGGACCCGACGACGTGCCGGAGTGGCCGGCCTACGACGAGGGCCGGCGGGCGACGATGCGGTTCGCCGCCGCCGGGGTCGACGTGGTCGACGACCCGATGGCCAGCGAGCGGGCCTGGTGGGACGGCCTCGACGCCGGTGTCAGCTTCGACTCGTCCATCCCGGTCTGATCGGCGGGCTCCACGGTGCGCGACTGGCTCGTGGGCGGGGGCATCGTCGCCTCCGAGGGCGGTCTGCTGCTGGTGCGCAACCGCCGTCGCGACGGCCGGGTCGACTGGACCCCGCCCGGCGGCGTGATCGACGAGGGCGAGACGCTCCGCGACGGGTTGACCCGGGAGGTCGCCGAGGAGACCGGCCTCCGGGTGACGCACTGGCGGGGGCCCGCCTACCGGGTCGAGGCGGAGGCGCCGGACATGGCCTGGCGGCTCAGGGTCGAGGTGCACGTCGCCGTGACGTACGAGGGCGACCTCCACATCGACGACCCCGACGGCATCGTCGAGACCGCCAGGTTCGTGGCCACCGCCGAGTGCGGGGCGCTGCTCGACGACGCGCCCCGCTGGGTGCGCGAACCGGTGTCGGACTGGCTCGCCGACCCGTGGGACGACGACCGCACCTACCGCTACCGGGTCGACGGCACGACCGTCGCCGGGCTGCGCGTCGCCCGCCTCGACCCGGACTGACGGCCGTGGCCGAGCGGACGATCCTCCACCTCGACATGGACGCGTTCTTCGCGTCGGTCGAGCTGCTGCGCCGCCCCGAACTACGGGGCCGTCCGGTCGTGGTCGGGGGGAGTGGCCCGCGCGGCGTCGTCGCGGCGGCGTCCTACGAGGCGCGTTCCTACGGCGTGCACTCGGCGATGCCGTCGACCCGCGCCCGGCGCCTGTGCCCCGACGCCGTGTTCCTGCCCGGCGACCACGCGCACTACGCGGCGGTGAGCTCCCGGGTGATGGCGATCCTGCGCGACGTGACCCCCCTGGTCGAACCGCTGTCGCTCGACGAGGCGTTCCTCGACGTCACCGGGGCCCGCCGGCTCCACGGCGACGGCCCCACGATCGCCGCCGCCCTCCGCGCCCGGATCCTCGACGAGGAGGGGCTCACCTGCTCGGTCGGGGTCGCCCCGGTGAAGTTCCTCGCCAAGCTGGCGACGGGCGCGGCCAAGCCGACGGCGTCGCGGAACGGACCGGTGTTCGGGCCGGGCGTGGCGGTCGTCGAGCCGGGGCGTGAGCTGGAGTTCCTGCACCCGCTGCCGGTCGCCGCCCTCTGGGGCGTCGGCCCCGCCACCCGCGCCCGGCTCGACCGGTACGCGGTCGCGACGGTGGGCGACCTGGCCGCCCTGCCGCTCGCCACGCTGGAGTCCGCGCTCGGCCGGGCCCAGGGCCGCCACCTGCACGATCTCTCCCACGGTCGCGACCCGCGCCTCGTCGAGCCGGATCAGCCGCTCAAGTCGATCAGCCACGAGGAGACGTTCCCGGCCGACCGCCGCGACCCCGACGCCCTGCGCGCCGACGTGGTGCGGATGGCCGATGCCGTCGCCGCCCGACTCCGCGCCGCGGGGCGCGTCGCCCGCACCGTGACGGTGAAGGTGCGCTTCGGCGACTTCCGCACCATCACCCGCAGCACGACGCCGGCGGCTCCGGTCGCGACCGGGCCGGCGGTCGCCCGGGCCGCCAAGGACCTGCTCGCGGCGGTCGACGTCGGCGAGGGGGTGCGGCTGCTCGGCGTCGGGGTCGGCAACCTGGTGGCGCCGGGGAGCCACGGCGGGGGCGAGCAGCTCAGCCTGCTCGACGTCGACGGCCCCGATCCGGTGGGCGACGACGACGCCTGGGAGCGGGCCACCGACGCGATCGACCGGGCCCGGGAGCGCTTCGGCGCCGACGCGGTCGTCCCCGCGTCGCTGGCGACCCCCACGGGCATCCGGGTGCGTCGCCGGGGCGACCAGCAATGGGGCCCCGACCAGGTGGAACCCGGCGGCGCGGATACCTCCGACCACGCGTTGTAGGGCCTCGTCCCCTGTGCGAGAGTGTGAGCACCCCCGGGGCGCGGCCCGACTTCCCCGGAGGTGACGTGAAGGGAAGCCCGCCGATGCCGCTCTCGGAAGACGAACAGCGCATCCTCCAGCAGATCGAGCAGCAGTTCTACGAGCACGACCCCGCGCTCGCGGGCGAGATCGGTCGCCACAACGTCTACGCCCACCACCTGCGGCTGATGAAGTGGGCGGGCGCGGTGTTCGCGGTCGGGGTCGTGGTCCTGGTCGCGGCGCTCGCGTTCGAGCACAGCTTCGTCGTCGCCTTCCTGGGCTTCGTGGTGATGCTCGGCGCCGCCCTGTGGTTCGAGCGCTCGCTCCGCAAGCTGGGCCGGGCCGGCGTCCAGCAGCTCACCGAGTCCCTTCGCGACCACGGCTTCGGCGACTCCATCCGCGGGGCCACCGACCGGGCCCGCGACCGGCTCCGACGCGACGACGACTGATCCCGGCGTCGCCCCGGCTCAGCCGACGGCGAGGGTGCGGGGGTCGAGCGCGGCGAGCAGCCGCCGTCGCCAGCCCAGGTCGCGGCGGGCCCGGCGGCTGATCCGCGACGCGAGCGCGTCGGCCTCGACGCCACCGGCGGTCGCCGGTTCCGCCTCCGGTGGCGACCAGGTGGCCTCGGTGGCCCGCGCCGCGAGGTCGCGCAGCGCGTCGCCGTCGTCGCCCAGGTCGGGCGCGGCCCGGGCGGCGAACTCGGCGTCGGTCTCGACGGGGGTCGGTGGGGTGCCCGCGAGGGCGAGGGCGGCGACCGCGTCGCGCCAGGCGCCCCGCACCGGGTGGCCGAGCCGGTGGCGACGGGACCGGGCCCGTCGCCAGAGGGCGATCACCGCCGCGTCGAGGGCGACCAGCGCCGCGGCCGCACCGAGGGCGATCGCGATCGCGCGCCACGGGCCCGTCGAGCCGCCGGGCGACGAGGCGGTCTGCTCGGGGGTGCGCTCCGAGGGGGGCACGGTGGTGGGTGGCGGAACGTCCGGCCCGGGGCCGGGGGCGGTCGTCGCGGTCGGGGCCGTCGTCGGCGGGACCGGCAGCCCCTCGCGCTCGTCCTGCTCGGGTTCCACGCCGGTGTAGTCCTGGGCTCCGGGTTGGCCGCGGCCGGGCGTCGGCTCGAACGCCACCCACCCCACCCGGGGGATCCAGACCTCGGGCCAGGCGTGGGCGTTGCGCCCCCGGACCGTGTAGGTGCGCCCGTCGGAGGACGGGTCGCCCGGTGTGAAGCCGACCGCCACCCGGGCGGGCAGCCCCAGCGTCCGGGCCATCGCCGCGTACGTGCCCGCGAACTGCTCGCAGTAGCCGCGGCGGGCCTCGAGGAAGGTGAGGATGGCCGACTCGTCGTGGCCGGCGGGCGTGTTCGTCAGCTCGTACTCGAAGGACTCGCGGAACCAGTCCTGGAGGGCGAGCGCCTGTTCGTAGGGGGTCGACGTCCCGCGGGTGACGTTCGCGGCGAGGACGACGACGTCCTCGGGCAGGTCGTCGGGGAGGTCGGTCGCGGCGGCCACGTCCGCCGGTAGCTCGCGGGGGAGCGGCGCGTTCAGGTCGGCGGGGTGGAGATCGGGGATCTGGGACACGACGGTGTAGGTGGCGTCGTCGATCGACGACGCGTCGGCGTTGACGATCAGGGTCGACAGCCGACCGTTCCAGCGGAGGTCCTCGCTCGTGTCGAGGAGCTCGACGGGGGTGGCCGCCGCCGGTGCCCACAGGCTCCCCAGGGACCGGATGTGGAACGTCTGCTCCAGTGGCGTCGACGTGGCGTCGGGCGGTCGACCGGGCAGTTCACCGTCGGCCGCCGTGAACGAGTCGTCGGACCCCCAGGTCTCGCCGTCGAAGCGGTCGAGCGAGGTCAGCCGCCAGTACGCCGGGCGGTCGGCGACGACGGTGAACACCGTCCGGTCCGACTGCTCGACGAGCCGACCGCGGATCTCGACGAGGGGGCTGACCGTGACCCGGTCGCCGGGCCCGCCACCACCGCGCCAGTCGAGGACGGCCTCCTGCGCGGTGACCGGCAGCCGCGGTACCAGCGCCCCGGCGAGCAGGGACGCGGCGACCACCCCGACCAGGCCCCGGGCCAGGACCGAGCGGGACCCGGCACGCGTTCCGTCGGCGACCCACGTGTCGTCGGTGGCCGACCGGCGCGCTCGCTGGGCGACCCCGAACGCGCCGATCGCGGCCGCGAGCGCGACGGCGAGGGCGACGCCGTCGGGCCCCTCGCCGAGGATCGCCGTGAAGCAGAACACGGCGACCGCGGGGAGGACCGCCTCGGCGGTGGTCCGCAGCCGCAGGCCCGCCCAGTCGGCGAGCCCCACCGCGAGCCAGATCGTCGCCGACGAGGCCAGCAGGAACCCCCGCGAGCGAGGGGCGGGGGCGGTGACGTCGGAGAACAGGTGCCAGGCGGCCGACAGGTCGGCGCGGGCGGTCTCCAGCGACGTCGGCCCCGGCAGACCGAACCGTGACGTGTGGGGGTAGAGGAGGATCGACGTGGCCGCCACGAAGCCCACCGCGGCCGCCGTCCACGTGGCCGCGGCCCCGAAGTCGAGCCGGCGGGCCACGGCCATCACGACGTGGGCGACCACGGTGGACACGAGCAGCGGCAGGACCACGGCGCGGTCCTCGAAGAGGCGCCCGAAGGAGGCGACCGCGACCAGCGTGGTCGTGGCGAGGAGGACCTCCTCGACGCGGGGCGTCCAGCGGTTCACGCGACCCCCGCGGCCCAGGTGGCGGGGAACGACGCCCCGGGCACCACGTCGATCACCCGAGCCGTCCGCCCCGGTCCGGTCCGCGGGACGGGCCGGTCCAGGAAGCGCACGGTGGTCAGCCCCGCCCGGTGGCCGTGACGACGGGCCCGCCGTCGTCCGATCGAGGCGACCACCTCGTCGGGCAGGTCACCGCCGACGACGACCAGGGTGTCGGAGCCGGCGTCGGTGGTCGACAGCACCCGGTCGAGGTCGGACCGACCGGTGCGGTGGACCAGGGCCAGCAGCTCGAGGAGGCCGTCGAACGCGGCCTGGCCGGTGACCCACCCCGTGTCCTCGTTGGCGCTGGTGACGAGGCGGACTATGTCGCCGCGACGCCAGTGGGCGGCGGCGACGCTGGCCGCCGCCGACACCATCGCCTCGAACGTCGCGGCCGCGGCACGCGACTGCTCGACGTCGAGCGCGACGGTCACCCGGCCCTGTCTCGGCTCCTCGTCCTGGCGGACCACGAGGTCGCCGGCCGACGCGGTCGACGGCCAGTGGACGCGGCGGATGTCGTCACCGACGACGTAGGGCCGCAGTGAGTGGAACTCGTCGCCCGCGCGTCCGGCGGCGGGGCGGCCCGCGTGACCCGCCAGCGGCTGGGACCCGGTGGGCGCCGGGGCCGACGGGATCGGCTCGACGTGGGGCAGGACGACGACGCGCACCCGCTCGGCGACCGTCGCCGTGCGCCGCGCCAGCCCGAGCGGGTCGTCGACCTCGACGGACATCGGACCGATGTGCAGCTCGCCGCGGGTGCGGGTCGGCAGGCGGTACGCGGCCCGGCGGACCTCGCCCGACCCGATCGGGGCCAGGCGGAGCCGGGCGCCGCGGCGCCCGTCGATCGGGTCGACGAGGGTGACGACCGGGGTGGCGCGGCGGGCCCCGCCCGTCGCGGTGACCTCCACCCGGGCCGTCCGGCCGACGTGCACCCGGGTGGGGTGGACCACCCGGCGGATCTCGATCGCCGGCTCGCCGCGAAGCCAGGTCCAGGCCAGCGCGAGGCCGACGACGAGGACCGCCGCCCCCGCCAGCACCCACAGCTCGACCAGTCCGAGCAGCCAGGCCGGCGCCGCCAGGGCCGCCGCCGTGGCGAGCAGGAGCGCACCGGCCCGGGTGAGCACGGTCAGCCGGGCGTGCGGGCGTTGGGGACCGGTACGCGCTCGAGCAGCTCGTGGACCACCCGGGTGCGCGACGTGCCGCTGATCGCGGCGTCGGAGGCGAGCTGGAGCCGGTGGGCGAGGGTCGGCGGGGCGAGCGCCTTGATGTCGTCGGGCACGACGTAGTCGCGGCCCGACACCAGGGCGCGCGCCTGGGCGACGCGCTGGAGGCTGAGCGTCGCACGCGGGGACATGCCGAGCGCCAGGCGCGCGTGGCCGCGGCTGGCCGCGGCCAGGTCGACCAGGTAGCCGCGCAACGGGTCGGCGACGTGGACGCGTCGCACCGCGGCGGCCATCGTCACGACGTCGGCCGCGCTCAGCACCGGTCGCAGGCTGGCCAGGGCCTCGTCGGAGCCGTCGGAGTCGAGCATCCGCGCCTCGGCCTCGCCCGACGGGTACCCGACCGACACCCGCAGCAGGAAGCGGTCGAGCTGGCTGTCGGGCAGGGGGTAGGCGCCCTCGTGCTCGGCCGGGTTCTGGGTGGCGAGCACGAGGAACGGCGGCTCGAGGGGGTACGTCTCGCCGGCGACGGTGACCTGGCCCTCGGCCATCGACTCCAGCAGCGCGGACTGGGTCTTCGGCGACGCCCGGTTGATCTCGTCGGCGAGGACGATGTTGGCGAACACGGGTCCCGGCCGGAACTCGAAGCGCCCGGTCGAGCGGTCGTAGATGCTGACGCCCACCACGTCGGACGGGAGCATGTCCGGGGTGAACTGGATGCGCCCGAACGTGCCGTCGATCGACGCGGCGAGCGCCTTGGCGAGGCTGGTCTTGCCCACGCCCGGGACGTCCTCGACCAGCACGTGTCCCCCGGCGAGGAGGGCGAGCAGCACCAGCTCGGTGACGTGGTCCTTGCCGTGGATGACCCGGCCCACGTTGTCGACGACGGCTCGGAACCCGGCGGCCGGATCGACGCCGGTCGCACGCCCCTGCCGGTCGGTCGTCTCGGTCACGCGGGTCGCTCCCTGGCTCGCGGGTGGACACCGCAGGGTAGAGCCTCCGCGCCCGCCGCTCGTCGGCAGGAGCGGCGGGGTCCGTCGTCCGCGTCGTCGTTCTCCGCGGCGTGCTCCGCGGCGGCATCCGGCGGCCGGGGAGGGGCGGGCGGCATCCGGCGGCCGGGGAGGGGCGGACGGCATCCGGCGGCCGGGGCCGGCGGACCTACCGTGGGTCGATGGACGAGGTCGTCGCCCTCGACGTCGGGGGGACCAAGCTGGCGGTCGGGCTCGTCGACCGCGAGGGTCGGCTCCGGAGCCGTCGCCAGGTGCCGACGCCGGCCGGCCCCGACGCCGAGGCCCTGTTCGCGGTGGTGGCGGAACTCGTCGCCTCGGCGCTCGCCGATGCACCGGAAGCGGTGGCGATCGGCGTCGGGTGCGGCGGCCCGATGGAGGGCTTCGGCGGGGCGCGCACCGTCTCGCCGCTCAACATCGGGGCCTGGCGCCGGTTCCCGCTCGGCGCCCGCCTGACCGAGCGGTTCGGACTCCCCACGGCCGTCGACAACGACGCCAAGGCCCTCGCCCTGGGGGAGGGCTGGGTCGGCGCGGCGAAGGGCGTTCGCGACCACCTGGCCCTGGTGGTGTCGACCGGGGTCGGCGGGGGGATCGTGCTCGACGGTCGCCTCCTCGACGGCGCCGACGGCAACGCCGGCCACCTCGGCCACGTGATCGTGGTGCCCGACGGTCGTCGGTGCGCGTGCGGCGCCCACGGGTGCCTCGAAGCGGAGGCCTCGGGCACCGCGATCGCGGCGATCACCGGTCGCCCCGCCGCCGAGGCGCCGGTCGAGGTCCGGCGCCGCACCGGGACGCTCGTCGGCCGGGCGGTGGCTTCGGTGGCCAACCTGCTCGACCTGCGCCTGGCGTGCGTCGCGGGGTCGGTGGCGATCGGGTTCGGGGCCGACCTCCTCGACGCCGCTCGAGCGGAGGCGGCCCGTTCGGCCCGGCTCGAGTTCAGCCGCGGCCTGGAGATCCGCATCGGCGCCCTCGGCGACGCCGGCCCCCTCGTCGGCGCCGGAGCCGTCGGGTGGCGCCCCCTCGACGCCGTCGCCGAACCCTGACCCGGCGGCGCGGGTTCGGTTCTGCGCGCTGAGGGGGACGCGGGTGTCCCGGTGGGCGCGTAGAACCGGTTCGGGCGGGGGCGATCTAGGGTCGGGATCGTGGTGGATCCGGAGGCTCGAGCCGTGGCGACGGCGGTGGCGGGGAGGCCCGTCCTGTGGCCGACCCTCGTCCGGGCCGCCGCCGCGTTCCGGCCCCGACGGTGGTGGAACCGCGACGCGGTGCGCCGGGCGACCCCGTGGGTGCGGTTCCGGATGGAGACCGCCTACGGGACCGATCGGGCCGTGCCGACCGCCGCCGACGTCGTGACGTGGCTGCGCTGGCTCCGGGCCTGGCCGCGTTCCCGCCGTTGACCACCCCCCGCTGACCGTCCCGCCGGACGCTCCCCGTTCTTGGCGCGCCAGCGGTCACGGATGGCCGCTCACGCGCCAAGAAGGGGCCGGGGTC
>JAAYBP010000405.1 GCA_012730075.1 Acidimicrobiales bacterium
CCCAGCCGGCTCGACCTCCGACCGGCCGGTCAGCTCGGCGGCGGCGGCGGGGGGCACGGCACGGAACGCGTAGATCTGGCCGTGCGGGTGCGGGATCGTCGCGCCCACCTCGGCACCGCGGTTCTCGAACACGAGCACGTAGCCGACCTCCGGCCGGGCGCCGAGGGCGGCGGTGCGCTCCGCCCACAGCCGGATCACCCGCTCGACGTGCTCCGGCGGCAGCGAACCGAGCGTGGCGTCGTGGTCGGGGTGGTACAGGACGACCTCGGCCCGATCGGCGTCGAGCGGCGGCCAGCGGTTCGGGAACCAGCGGGTCCGGTACGGCTCGGGCGCCTCGACCCCGCCGGGGCAGAACGGGCAGTCGTCGACCGGCAGGTTCGGTCGGCCCTGCCGGGCACCGACGATCACGACCCGCTCGCCGGTCAGCGGGTCGAGCGCCCCCTCGTGGGACGAGGGACCGGGCGCGGCCGGCGACGACGGCGGCGGCGGCGGGGCGGGCGGCATCCGGTCATCATGGCTCCGTGCTGCACCCTGACCGGCTCCTGCCTGCCGACCCCGGCGTCCGTCGCCTCGCCCGCGCCCTGTACGAGCGGACCCGGGACCTCCCGATCGTCAGCCCGCACGGCCACCTCGACCCGGCGGCCTTCGCCGACGACGCGCCCGTCGACGACATCGCCCACGAGCTGGTGAGCCGCGACCACTACGTGCTGCGGATGCTGCACAGCCAGGGCGTGCCGCTCGAGGCGCTCGGCCGGCGGCCGCTCGGCGACGACGCTCCGCCGACGCCGGGACGGGAGGTGTGGCACACGTTCGCCGAGCACTGGCACCGGTTCCGGGCCACGCCGACGCGGCAGTGGATCGAGCACACCCTCGGCGAGGTCCTCGGCATCGACGTGCCGCTCGGCCCCGACACCGCCGACGACGTGTACGACGCCGCCAACGAGCGGCTGGCCGACCCCGCCTACCGGCCCCGGGCGCTGTACGAGCGCTTCGGCCTCGAGTTCCTCGCCACCACCGACGCCGCCCTCGACCCGCTGGAGGCGCACGCCCGCCTGCGCGACGACCGCTGGCCCGGTCGGGTCGTGCCGACCTTCCGGCCCGACGACGTGGTCGACCCCGACCGACCCGACTTCGCGGCCAACCTCGACCGCCTGGCCGACCTGACCGGCGAGGACACCGGCTCGTGGGACGGGTACCTCGCGGCCCTGCGCGCCCGCCGGGCCGCCTTCGCCGACCTCGGCGCCACCGCCACCGACCACGGTCCGGCCACGCCGACCACCGTCGACGCCCCGCCCGCCGAGGCGGCCGCCCTGTTCGCCCGGGTGCGCGGCGGGGGGTCCGACGGCCGGACCGACGGCGAGCGCCGGGCCGACGCCGCGTGCTTCCGCGGCGTGATGCTCACCGAGCTGGCCGCCATGAGCGCCGAGGACGGGCTGGTGATGCAGATCCACCCCGGCTCGTGGCGGAACCACGACCCGGCGGTTCACCGCCGCTTCGGCCCCGACGCCGGCGCGGACATCCCCCGTCGGGTCGACTTCGTCGGCGGCCTGGCCCCGTTGCTCGGCCGCCTCGGCCACGAGCCCCGCCTCACCGTCGTGCTCTACACGCTCGACGAGAGCACCTACAGCCGCGAGCTGGCGCCCCTCGCGGGCCACTATCCGGTGCTGCGCCTCGGGCCGGCGTGGTGGTTCCACGACAGCCCCGAGGGGATGCGCCGCTTCCGGCGCCTCGTCACCGAGACCGCCGGCTTCCACAACACGGTCGGGTTCAACGACGACGCCCGCTCGCTGCTCACCATCCCCGCCCGCCACGACGTGGCGCGCCGCATCGACGCCGGGTTCCTGGCCGAGCTGGTCGCCGAGCACCGCCTCGACGAGGCGGAGGCGGCGGAGACCGCGGCGGACCTCGCCGTCGGTCTGGCCCGCCGGGCGTTCCGGGTCGATCCGTGACCGAGCGGCTGTCGGACCGCGCGCTCGCCCGGGTCGGCGACGGGGTCACCGTGCCGTCGTTCCGCCGCGACGTGACGCCGACGATCGTCCACCTCGGCGTCGGCGCCTTCGCCCGCGCCCACCTCGGCACCTACGCCGACGACCTGCTGCGGCTCGGGCACGACGCCGCGATCCATGGCGTGTCGCTCCGCAGCCCGCGGGCCGAGGACCAGCTCGCCCCGCAGGACGGCCTGTTCACGCTGCTCGAGCGCGAGCCCCGCGACCCCGTCGCCCCGCGGATCCTCGGCTCGTTCGTCCGGGTGTCGACCGGACCGGAGGTGGCCGTCGCCGCCATCGCCGACCCGGCCACGACGCTCGTCACCCTCACCGTCACCGAGAAGGGCTACCTACCGGGCCCCGGCTCGGCGGCCGAGGTGGTCGCCCGCGGCCTGCTCGCCCGGTGGCGCGCCGGCCTCGCACCCCTGGTGGTCGCGTCCCTCGACAACGTCGCCGAGAACGGACACGTGCTGCGCACCGCGGTGCTCGACGCCGCAGGGGGGATCGACGCCGACCCGGGCGCGGTCGGCTGGATCACCGACACGACGGCGTTCCCGTCATCGGTGGTCGACCGCATGGTGCCGGCGACGGCCGACGCCGACCGGGCCGACGCCGAGGCCGCCCTCGGGTTCGTCGACGAGGCGGTCGTCGTCGCCGAGCGGTACCGGTCGTGGACGATCGAGGCGGTCGCGGGCCTGCCGCCGCTCACCGAGGTCGGCGTCGCGGTCGTCGACGGGGTGGAGGACGCCCAGCGCCGCAAGCTGTGGCTGCTCAACGCGCCGCACTCGGCGATCGCCCTGCTCGGCCTGGTGCGGGGCCACGACACGATCGCCGCCGCCACCGGCGACGCGGCGCTGATGGCGTTCGTTCGGGCCCTGATCGACGACACGGTCGAGGTCGCCGGGCTGACCGCGGACGACGCCCGCGCCTACGCCGCCTCGGTGCTCGAGCGCTTCGCCAACCCGGCGCTCGGCCACACCTGCCGCCAGGTCGGCGCCGACGGGTCCCGCAAGCTGCGCGAGCGGGTGCTGCCCGTGGTCGGACGTCGGCTCGACGCCGGGCGGCCGGTCGACCGCCACGCGCTGGTCGCGGCCGCCTGGATCGCCGCCGCGGGCGGCCTCCCGGTCGGCGGCGGCCGCCTCCCCGCGGTCGACGACCCCGTGTCCGAGGAACTGCGGGCCGCGGTCGACCGGGGCGACCTCCCCGGCGCGGTGGCCGCCGGCCTACCCGACGCCCCCGACCCCTTCGCCGCCGCCACCGTCGCCGCCCTGCGAACCCTCGCCGCCCGCGGCCCCGACGCGGTGACGTCGTGAGGTCGTGGCGTCGCGGAGGGTGACGGCTGGGTACGGTGCCCACCGTGCCCAACGGAGATCTGGACGGCCGGACCGCCCGTCGCGACCGCAACCGCGAGGCGGTGCTCGACGCCGCGATCGACCTGTTCCGCGAGGACGCCATGTTCCCGGGCCCGGCGATGGTCGCCGAGCGGTCGGGCGTCTCGCGCCGATCGGTGCAGCGCTACTTCGACGACATGGACGCCCTGCTCCGCGCCGCGATGGCCCGCCACCTCCAGCGCTACGAGCACCTGTTCCTGCTCGACGACCCGGCCGAGGGCGACCTCGACCACCGCGTCCGCCGCCTCGTCGACGCCCGCCTGAAGCTGTATGCGGCGATCGGCCCGATGGCACGGGCGGCGAGCCTCCGGGCCCGCTCCAGCCCGCTGATCCGCGAGCGTCTGGCCGAGCGGCGTCAGCTCCTCCTCGACCAGATCGAGGCCATGTTCGCCCGCGAGCTCGAGCCGCTCCCCGCCGCCGAACGGCGCGAGCGCGTCGCGGCGATCGACCTGCTGCTCGGCATCGAGGCGTTCGAGCGCCTGATCCACGACCGGGGCCTGCCGCGGGCCGCGGCCCGCCGGTCGCTCGTGCACGCCACCACCGCCGTCCTGAGCACCTGACGGGGATCTGTGCCACAATGTTGTGGCACACGGTTGGACAAAAGATTTCGGGAGCGCCCCATGGCCGGCACCGACGAACTGTTCCCCGGAGGCCTCCGCGACGTCCGCTACGGCGAGGTCCTCCTCCTGGACAAGACCGACGAGGGCACGTTCTCCGCCCAGGTGTGGAACACCCTCGGCCTGAACGACTGCCCCCAGGCGGCGTGGGACGCGCTCGACCCGGCCGCCATCGCCGCCGAGCGGGGCGTCCTCGGCGCGGTGCTGAACGGTCCCCGCCACTGGGTCCTCGACACGATCGTCAACCTCGCCCCGCCCGGGCCGCGGACGTTCGACCGCTTCGGCGAGCTCGACATGTCCCTCGTCGCCACCGTCGACCTCGGCGACGAGCTGCCCGACGGCGGCACCTACGTCGAGCGCCGGGTCGTGCGCGACACGATCTTCCGGTTCCGGGCCGGGTCGGACGTCTACGAGCTGCACGCCCCCGACGGCCCGACCTACGTGCTCCAGGCGTACTCCCGGATCGTCGACGCCGACCAGACGATCGACGATCTGCCCCGGCTCGGCGAACGGCTCGCCCTCCCCGACGGGTGGACGTTCACGGTGCGCACGCTCGACCGCGACCTCGACCTGCTCAGCACCGACGGCGTGGCCACGATCGTGCAGGACGAGCTCCAGAACACGTACCAGCGCGTCGACCGGGTGACGATCGACGCCATGGCCGGGGCCGCGTCGTGACCGGTCCCGAGCCCTTCGGCGGCGTGATCGGGCGCACCCTCGCCGAGTCGACGCCCCACTTCCCCGAGCGGCCGCACCCCGGCGACGACGCGCCGAACGTCGTGCTGATCCTGCTCGACGACACCGGCTTCGCCCAGCTCGGCTGCTACGGATCCGAGATGGCGACGCCGAACATCGACCGGCTCGCCGCCGACGGCCTGCGCTACACCAACTTCCACGTCACGCCCCTGTGCTCCCCCACGCGGGCCTCGCTGCTCACCGGGCGCGACCACCACACCGTCGGCATGCGGGGCCTGTCGAACTTCAACACCGGCTTCCCGCACATGCGCGGCCACGTGTCGAACCACGCGGCGACCGTCGCCGAGGTGCTCCGGGACGAGGGCTACGCCACGTTCTGCGTCGGCAAGTGGCACCTGTGCCCGATGGAGGACGCGTCGGTCGCCGGACCGTTCGACCAGTGGCCCCTCGGCCGCGGCTTCGAGCGGTTCTACGGGTTCATGGAGGGCGAGACCGACCAGTTCCACCCGCAGCTCGTGCACGACAACCACCCGGTCGACCCGCCGGCGACGCCGGACGAGGGCTACCACCTCACCGAGGACCTGGTCGACCGGTCGCTGCGGTTCGTCAACGAGAGCGTGTCGATCCGGCCCGACCGGCCGTTCTTCCTGTACCTGGCGCTCGGGGCCATGCACGCCCCCCACCAGGCGCCCGCCGAGTACCTCGAGCGCTGGCGGGGCCGCTTCGACGACGGCTGGGACGTGGCGCGCGAGCGCTGGTTCGCCCGCCAGGTCGAGATGGGCATCGTCCCGCCGGGCACGGAGCTGGCACCGCGCAACCCCGGGGTCGACCCGTGGGACTCCCTCGACGAGGACGCCCGTCGCCTGGCCGCCCGCCTCCAGGAGGCCTTCGCCGCCTTCCTGGAGCACACCGACGACCAGCTCGGCCGCCTGTTCGCCGGGCTCGACCGCCTCGGGCTCCGCGACGACACGGTCGTGATCTTCCTGTCCGACAACGGCGCGTCGCAGGAGGGCGGCCCCTTCGGCGTGCTCCACGAGATGAAGTTCTTCAACGGCATCCTCGAGACGCCGGCCGAGGCGGTCGCCCACGTCGACGAGATCGGCGGTCCGCACAGCCACGCCAACTACCCGTGGGGCTGGGCCCAGGCCGGCAACACGCCGTTCAAGTGGTACAAGCAGAACACCCACGAGGGCGGCGTCCACGTGCCGCTGATCGTGCGCGACCCGCGGCGCATCACCGACGGCGGTGGCCTCCGCGACCAGTTCCACCACGTCACCGACATCGTCCCGACGATCTACGACCTCGCCGGCGTGACGCCGCCGGCGGTCCGGCTCGGCCGCGAGCAGATCCCGATCGCGGGCGTACCGTTCACCTACACCTTCGGCGCGGCCGACGCGCCGAGCACCCGGACGGTCCAGTACTTCGAGATGGTCGGCCACCGCGCCCTCTACGAGGACGGCTGGAAGGTCGTCACCCGCCACGAGGGCGGCACCCCCTTCGACGACGACGTCTGGGAGCTGTACCACGTCGCCGCCGACCGCTCCGAGTGCCACGACCTCGCCGCCGAGCAGCCCGACCGGGTCGAGGCGATGGTCGCCCGCTGGTGGGAGGAGGCCGAGGCCAAGGGCGTGCTGCCGCTCGACGACCGCCTGATCGAGCTGTTCGGTTCCCGGTTCCGGGACCGCTCGGTGCACCCCGCCGACCGGCGCTACGTGTACCGGCCGCCGCTGTCGCCGCTGCCCCAGCAGGTCGGCCCCGCGATCGGCGGTCGGAGCTGGGACCTCCGGGCGACCGTCGACCGACCGCCGGGCGCCGGCGGGGTGCTGTTCGCGGTCGGCACCGGCAACTCCGGCCTCACCGTCCACGTCATGGAGGATCACCTGGTGTTCGACTACAACTGCTTCGGCGACCACCACGTCGCCCGATCGAGCGGCCCGGTACCGACCGGCGCCACCGTCCTCGGGGTCGACTTCCGACGCGACGGCCGGGGCGGCACCGCCACGCTCGTGGTCGACGGCGAGCCCGACGCGACGATCGAGATCCCCCGGGTGATGGGCGTGATCTCCAGCATCGGACCGAGCGTCGGCTTCGACCACGGTTCCCCGGTGAGCGACGCCTACCGGTCGCCGAACGCCTTCGCGGGCACGATCGACTCGGTCGAGGTCCAGCTCGTCGGACGGGGCGGGCTCGGCGCGACCGAGGCGGCCGAGCGCATGGGGATGGGCACCCAGTGAGCGCGCCGATCACCGTCACCCTGCTGGGCACGGGCAGCCCCCTCCCCGACCCCAACCGCGCCGGGCCGTCGACGCTCGTCACCACCGCCGACGGCACCCACCTCCTCGTCGACGCCGGGCGGGGCGTGATGATGCGCCTCTCGGGCGCCGGCGTCGCCGCCGGCCAGGTCGCCGCGGTGCTGCTGACCCACCTGCACAGCGACCACATCACGGACCTCGGCGACGTGATCACCACCCGCTGGGTCACCACGTTCACCCGCACGCCGCTGACGATCGTCGGGCCGGAGGGCACCGCGGCGGTCGTGCGCGACCTGCTCGCCTCGCTCGGCCCCGACGTCTGCTACCGGCTCGCCCACCACGACGACCTCGACCACGAGCCGCCGGTGAGCGTCGTCGAGGTCGCCGACGGCGCGGTGCCCCTCGACCTACCGGGCACCACGGTCACGTGCGCCCCGACCGACCACCGCCCGGTCCACCCGACGGTCGGGTACCGCTTCGAGCACGGCGGCGCGTCCGTCGTGCTCGCCGGCGACACGGTGCCGTGCGACGGTCTCGACCGCCTCGCCGCCGGCGCGGACGCGCTGGTGCACACGGTCGTGCGGGCCGACATCGTGCAGGCGATCGGAGTGCCGCGGATGGTCGACATCCTCGACTACCACTCCTCCGTCGAGCAGGCGGCCGAGACGGCGACCCGCGCGGGCGTCGACACCCTGATCCTCACCCACTACGTCCCCGCCTTCCCGCCCGGCGGGGGCGACGACTGGCGGGCCCTCGCCGCCGAGCACTTCGCCGGGCGCGTGGAGGTCGGCGACGACCTGCACCGCGTCGAGATCGAACCCACCCAGGAGGCCTGATGGACGTCTACCGCACCCCCGACGAGCACTTCGCCGACCTGCCCGGCTACCCGTGGGAGCCGCACTACGTCGAGGTCGACGACGGCGAGGGCGGCACCCTCCGGGTGCACCACCTCGACGAGGGCCCCGCCGACGCTCCCCCGGTGCTGCTGATGCACGGCGAGCCGTCGTGGTCGTACCTGTACCGGCACATGGTCCCGGTCCTGGTCGACGCCGGCCACCGCGTCGTCGCGCCCGACCTGGTCGGCTTCGGCCGGAGCGACAAGCCGAAGGCGACCGGCGACTACACCTACGCCCGCCACGTCGAGTGGATGCGCCAGGCCCTGTTCGACCGCCTCGACCTGCGCGACATCACCTACTTCGGGCAGGACTGGGGCGGCCTGGTGGGGCTGCGCCTGCTCGCCGCCGAGCCCGACCGCTACGCCCGGGTGTGCGTCGGCAACACCGGCCTGCCCACCGGCCACGGCCGCCCGACCGACGCCTTCCTCGCCTGGCAGAAGTTCTCGCAGGAGACCGAGCACTTCCCGGTCGGCGCGATCATCAACGGCGGCTGCACGACCGACCTCGCCCCCGAGGTGATCGCCGCCTACGACGCCCCGTTCCCGGTCGAGGAGGCCAAGGCGGGCGCCCGGATCTTCCCGTCGCTCGTGCCGACCTCGACCGACGACCCCGCCGCACCCGACAACCAGGCCGCGTGGGGGGTGCTCGAGCGGTTCGAGCGCCCGTTCCTCTGCGCGTTCAGCGATGAGGACGCGATCACCCGCGGCGGCGACGCCCCGTTCCGGGAGCGGATCCCCGGCGCCGCCGGCCTCGAGCACGTGACGATCGGGGGTGGCGGACACTTCCTCCAGGAGGACCGCGGGGTCGAGCTGGCGAACGTGCTCGTCGACTTCATCGCCCGGTGACGCGGGCCCACAGGCGGTTCGGCCAGGTGGGGTCCATGCACGGCCGTTCGACCAGCACGTAGAAGACGGCGCACGCGGCGAGCACGGGGGGCACGACGAGCGCGTAGTAGACGAGCAGCGCCGGCACGAGCGAGTCGATCGGCAGCACCCGCCACAGCAGCGACACCGACGCCTGGAACATCGCCAGGTGCAGCAGGTAGATCGAGTAGCACATCCCGCCGACGATCGAGATCCACTTGCGGGCGGTGAAGCGTCCGCCGACACCGCCCGCCAACGCCCCCAGGAACACGGAACCGAGCGTCCCGAGCAGCACGATCGACCGCACCGTCTCGTAGGTCGGGTGGATGTCCTTCTGGTCGAAGTAGTTGAGGTAGAGGCTGGCCGCCACGCCGACGAGGAAGAGGACGGACGCCGCCCGACCCGCGATGCGCTCGACGAGGCCCTCGGCGTAGAGGCGCGAGATCGCGAAGCCGACGAGGAAGAACGGCAGGTACTCGACCACCAGGAACTCGTGCAGGTCGTCGGGGACGAACAGCCACACCGCCGCCTTCAGCCCGACCGCGATGGCGACCAGGCCCGCCGCCTCGGCGACGAGGCGGCGGGTGAGCCCCGACGCCCCGGGGCGACCGAAGCGCCGTCCGATGGCGACGAACACCAGGATCAGCAGCGGTGCGAGCACGTAGAACTGGAACTCGATCTCGAGCGACCAGGCGGGCGGGTTGATGCGCGGGCGGGCCTGGAACACCAGGCCGTGCAGGTAGAAGACGCTCGCCGCGAGGCTGTCGCCGAGCGACACCGAGTCCTTCGAGAAGGAGTTGGTGCCCTCCATCACCGACCCCTGGCCGAGGGCGTCGAGCGCGGTGATGCCCAGGAACAGGCCGAACAGCACGACCAGGTACGGCGGCTCCAGCCGGGTGAGGCGGCGCCGCATGTACGACCGGTACCCCACGTTCGGGGCACGGTCGGGATCGACGGCGGCCTGCCGCGACATCGGCAGGGCGATGATGAACCCGCTCAGGACGAAGAAGAGGTACACCCCGACGTCGCCGGTCGGGATCAGGTCGACGAGGCGCTGCTCGGCGGCGGACAGGGCGCCGTCGCGCTCGATCGACCGGACGACCCGCTCGCTCAGGTGCGACACGAGCACCGGCACGATGGCGAGGAAGCGGAGGCCGTCGACCTCGGGCAGGTAGCGCCGGCCGCTGCCGGTGTGGCGCCGGAGCCGGCCGGCGAGGTCGCGGCGCGGGGGCGCCAGCGTGCCCCCGGTGGTCATCGGTCCTCGCGGGCCCGGGCCAGGAGGCCGCGCGCGATGACGATCCGCTGGATCTCGTTGGTGCCCTCGCCGATGACCATCAGAGGGGCGTCACGGTAGTAGCGCTCCACCGGCAGGTCGGTCGTGTACCCGACGCCGCCGTGGATGCGCATCGCCTCGGTGGCCAGCTCCATGGCGGTCTCGCTGGCGAACAGCTTGGCCATCCCGGCCTCGACGTCGCAGCGGAGCCCGGCGGCCTTGCGCTCGGCGGCGTCGCGGGTGAGCAGCCGGGCGGCCTGGAGGCGCGTGGCCATGTCGGCCAGCTTGAGCTGGATCGCCTGGTGCTCGCCGATCGGCCGGCCGAACGTCTCGCGCTCGCCCGCGTAGGCGAGGGCGGCGTCGAAGGCCGCCCGGGCCACGCCGACGGCGCGGGCGGCGATGTTGATCCGGCCGACCTCGAGCACGCCGAGGATCTGGGCCAGGCCCCGACCGGGTTCGCCGATGAGGTTCGCCGCCGGCACCCGGTGCTCCGCGTAGTGCATCTCGACGGTCTCGATGCCCCGGTAGCCGAGCTTGCCGACGTGGGCGCCGACGGTGATCCCCTCGAACGCGGGGCCGGGCTCCTTCTCGACGACGAACGCCGAGATGCCCTCGTCGGTGCGGGCGGCGAGGGCGACCAGCCCGGCCCGCTCGCCGTTGGTGACCCACGCCTTGGTGCCGTCGACGACGTAGACGTCGCCGTCGCGGCGGGCCCGGCAACGGAGGTTGCGGGTGTCGCTGCCGGCGTCGGGCTCCGACAGCGAGAGGGCGCCGCGA
Source organism: Acidimicrobiales bacterium (assembly GCA_012730075.1). GTDB lineage: Bacteria > Actinomycetota > Acidimicrobiia > Acidimicrobiales > Iamiaceae > Iamia. The sequence goes on from JAAYBP010000405.1 coordinate 10,751, forward strand.
CGCTCGCCCGTCGCCATCGACGGCAGCCAGCGGGCCCGCTGTTCGTCGGTGCCGTGCCGGACGATCAGGGTGGCCACCATCGTGTGGGTGTTGACCACCCCGGCGAGGCTCATCCAGCCGTAGGCGAGCTCCTCGACCACGCCGACGTAGGTGAGCAGGTCGAGGCCTAGCCCGCCGTGCTCCTCGGGGATCGTGAGGCCGAACAGGCCCAGGTCGCGCATGCGGTCGACGATCGCGGCCGGGAACCGGTCGTCGCGCTCGTGCTCGGCGGCGACGGGCACGACCTCGTTCGCGACGAAGCGGCGGACGGTGTCGACGATCGCGTCGCGCACCTCCGGATCGGTCGGAGGGACGACGGACATGGGCGCCGACGGTAGCCACACCCCCGCACCGGGCGCGACGCTCCGGGGCTTAGGGTGTCGACCCGACGGTCCCGGTCGGGGCCGGGAGGGGGAGCCATGCGTAGCTCGAGGATGCGCCCGTTCGTGGCGATCGTCGTCATCGTCGTCGGGCTGGTGGTCGCGCCGACCGGCGCCCCCGGGGCGACCGTGCCCTCCGCGGCCGGGCCCGGGCCGACCTCGACGGGCACCTTCGATCTGCTCTACGAGGACCCCGTCGACCGCGCCGGCGCGCCGGTCGTCGAGCCGGGACCGCGCGCGGTCGTCGACACCCCCGACGGGCCGCTGACCCTGCCCGCGGTGCCGGTGGATGCCCGTCCCGGCGACCGGGTGCGCGTCGACCACCGCAGCGGTGAGGTCGAGGTGGTCAGCGCCGTGGCGGAGGCGCCGGTCACGGGAACCGAGGACGTGCTGGTCGTGCCGGTGCAGTGGAGCGGCAACGGCTCCGACGGCACCACCGCGGCCTCGCTCTCCAACGTGATGGCCGACTCGCGGACCTGGCTGGACGAGGTGTCCGACGGGCGCCTCGACCTCCGCGCCACGGTGCGCGGCTGGACGACGATCACCCGCCCGTCGGGCAGCTGCGACGAGGCCGGCTACAGCTTCGCCTACGACGTCCGGACCCGGACCCACGACGCCCTGCGAGCCGCCGGCGTCGAACCCGGCGCCTACGACGTGGTCGTCATCTACTTCGCCCGCACCTCGAGCCAGACCGCCTGCGCCTGGGCGGGGCTCGGCGGCGGGTCGGCGGTGTGGCTGGCCGCGTACGCCTCCCTCGGTGTCATCGTGCACGAGCTCGGCCACACCTTCGGGCTCGGCCACGCCAGTCGCCTCGCCTGCACGAGCGGAGGCGAGGCGGTCTCCTTGAGCGGTACGTGCTCGGCGATCGAGTACGGGGACCCGACCGACATCATGGGCGCCTCCGACGCCGGCTTCGCCGGCCCCCACCTCGAATCGCTCGGGTGGCTCGCGACGGCCGAACGGCGCGCGCTGTCCGTCCCGTCGACGGGCACGACGTCGACCTCCGCCCTGTTGCGACCGCTGTCGCGCCCGGGCACCGGCGTCCGCCTCGTCCGCATCTCCCATCCCGACGGATCGACGTACTGGGTGGAGAACCGGCAGCGGGTCGGCATCGACGCGACCAACCTCCCCGCCGCCCACGTCGGGGTGGTGGTGCACTTCACCCCCGCCGACGGCGTGACGATCCCGTGCCAGGGCCAGATCTCGGGCTGCGCCGGCTCGTCGTTCGTGATCGACGCCCGTCCGGCCGACGGCGTCCCCGAGTCGGTCGCCGTCGACCCGGTCACCGGGTGGAGCTCGCCCGACGGCGCCGTGCGGATCGACGTAACCGCCACCGCCGGCCAGGACGTCACGGTCGCGGTGCAGCTCTCCGCTCCCTCCGCCGCGCCGCCGACCGTCACCGCGGTCGAGACCGGGCGCGAGGGCACGGTGGTCCGTTGGAGCGGCGGCGACACCGGCGCCACGGGCGACGCCCCGACCGGCTACCGCGCCTACGTGGTCGAGTACCCGTACTGGCTGACCGTCGACGCTCCGCTCGGCGCCCGGTCGGCCGTCCTGCCCACGCCGAGCTACGGCCTGGGCGAGAAGGTGACGATCCGGGTCGCCGCGATCAACGCGATGGGTCCGGGGGTGCCGTCGGCACCGACGCGGCCCCGTCACCTGGGCGGTCAGGCCCCGTACCCCACCTGGGACGACATGGTCGCCACCCTGCGCGGAACGTTCAAGGGCACCCCCGGCTCGTGGAACGCGCGCTACGAGGACGTGAACGCCCTCGACAGCGGGGCGATCACCCCCGCGAACTACGTGGCGACGCTGGTGACCGACCCCCACTACGAGCCCCGCGTCGCGCCGGTCGCCCGCCTGTACCGCGCCTACTTCCGTCGCCTCCCCGACCACGCCGGTCTGCGGTACTGGGCCGACCAGCTCCGGGCGGGGCGGTCCCTGGGGTGGGTCTCGCAGGCGTTCAGCCGGTCCCCGGAGTTCGTCAACACGTACGGCTCGCTGACCGACCGGCAGTTCGTCGACCTCGTGTACCGCAACGTGCTCGGCCGCGCGCCCGAGACGGCGGGCTGGAACTACTGGACCGGGGTGCTGACCTCGGGCCACCGCAACCGTGGGCAGGTGATGATCGGGTTCTCCCAGTCGCCCGAGAACGTCCGGGCCACCGCGCCCACCGTCGACGCGGTGATGCTCTACGCCGGCCTGCTCGACCGCAAGCCGACCACCGCCGAGGTCGACGCGGCGGCCTCCCTCACCCGGGCCCAGCTCGCCCGGCAGATCCTGCTCAGCCGCGAGCTGGAGGACCGGGTCGGCTGACCGGCGTCAGCGCGGCGTGAGCTCGAACACCCGGAACGTGCGGTCGGTGACCTCGGTGTAGCGCTCCCAGCCGGGGAACCAGCGCAGCAGCTCGGGCCACACCTCGTCGCGCTCGGCGTCGGAGAGCAGCCGGGCGGTGACCTCGACCCGACGGCGCCGGAAGGTCATCGCCGCCTCGGGGTGGGCGATCAGGTTGGCGGTCCACGCCGGGTGGGTCTCCCGGGCGAAGTTGCTGCCGACGACGACGAACGTGCCGTCGTCGCGCGGCACGACCCCCAGCGGGGTCTCCCGCCGGGCCCCGGTGCGCGCCCCGGTCGTCTCCAGGATCGCCATCGGCTGACCCGAGGTCGTGAGCAGGGTGCGGCCCCCGCTCAGACGGTGGATCGCCCGGTGGAGCGACGGCAGCACCCGCGGCGCGACCGCGCGGAAGGGCCGCGACGCGGTCACCGCGGCGGGCACCCGGAACGACGCGACCCGCTCGCGGGCGACACGTAGGCGCTCCCTCACGACACGGACCTCATCCGCGTGCATGATGCCGTACGCCCGCCCGTCGAGAGGAACCACCGTGAAGGTCGCGGTCACCGGCGCCACCGGCTTCGTCGGCGCCCACACCACCGCCGCCCTGCTCGCCGCCGGGCACGAGGTGCGCGCCCTGGTCCGCGACCGCTCCCGCCTGACGCGGACGGTCGGCGCGCTCGGGGTCGACCTGACCGAGACGGTCGTCGGACCCATGACCGACGCGGGCGCGGTCGCCGAACTGCTCGACGGGTGCGACGCCGTGGTCCACGCGGCGGCGGTGGTCAGCCTCGACCGTCGCCACGCCGCCAGCATGGCCGCCCAGAACCCGCGGGGCACCGCGCTCGTCGCGGGCGGCGCCGCCGAGCGGGGCCTCGATCCCATCGTCTGCGTGTCGAGCACGAGCGCGGTCTACCGACCGGACGCGGGGCCGCTGCGCTCGGACATGCCGGTCGCCGACCTGCACGACGGCTACTCGGCGTCGAAGGCGGCGAGCGAGCGTGAGGCCCGCCGCCTCCAGGCCGAGGGCGCGCCGGTCGTCATCACCTATCCCGGCGGCATCCTCGGCCCCGCGGCCGGCACCGCTCTCGGCGAGGCGTCGACCGGAGTCGCCAAGTTCCTCTCGTTGCGCAGCATCCCGACCCGGGGCGGGGCGCTGTCGATCGTCGACGTCCGCGACCTCGCCGCCACCCACGCCGCCCTCGTCGAGCCCGGCCTCGGACCGCGACGGGTGATGGTCGGAGGCCACCTCGTGACCATGACCGAACTGTCGCGGCTGCTGGAGGAGCTCACCGGCCGGCGGTGCCCGGTCGTCCCCGTGCCCCCGGCCGCCCTGCGACTCTCCGGGGCGCTGGCCGACGCGCTGCGCCGGATCGTGCCCGTCCCCGGACCGCTGACCGCCGAGGGCATGGGCATCCTCACCCGCTGGCCGGGCACCGACGACGACGTCGAGGCGATCGCCGGGGTGCGGCTCCGCCCGGTCGACGAGACCCTCGCCGACTCGCTGCGATCGTGGGTCGACACCGGCCTGCTCGACCGTCGTGCCCTGGGGAGGCTCGCCTCGTGACCGGATCCACCGAAGCCGACGGATCCACCGGGGCCCCCGGGCCCGCGGCGATGCCCCGGAACGTCGTCGTGATCCTGCTCGACAGCCTCAACCGCCACCTGGTCGGCGCGTACGGCTCCGACGAGTTCGACACACCCAACCTCGACCGCCTGGCCGCCCGGTCCCTGCGGTTCGACCGCCACCACACCGGGTCGCTCCCGTGCATGCCCGCCCGCCACGACATCCTCTGCGGCGCGCTCGACTTCCTGTGGCGGCCGTGGGGATCGATCGAGGTCTGGGAGGACCCGATCACGTTCCCGCTGCGCCGGGCGGGGGTCACGACGATGCTGGTGTCGGACCACCCCCACCTGTTCGAGACCGGCGGCGAGAACTACCACACCGACTTCGGCGGCTGGGAGTACGTCCGCGGCCACGAGAGCGACCCGTGGCGAACCGTGCCCGACCCGTCCTGGGCGGGGGCGCCCGCCCTACCCGTCCGCGAGGGGTGGGTGCACCACGCGTACGACGAGAACCGCACGTGGTTCCGCGAGGAGGCCGACTTCCCCGGGCCGCGCACGATGGCCCGGGCCGCCCGCTGGCTCGCCGAGGAGGCGCCGGCCGCCGACCGCTTCCTGCTCTTCGTCGACGAGTTCGACCCCCACGAGCCCTTCGACGTGCCCGAGCCGTGGGCCTCGCGCTACGACCCCGACTGGGACGGGCCCCGCGTCATCTGGCCGCCGTACACCGCCGACGCGGTCGCGGGCGGCCACCTCGACGAGGCGACCGCCCGCCACATCCGGGCCAACTACGGAGCCAAGCTCACGTTCGTCGACCACTGGCTGGGCCGGATCCTCGACGAGCTCGACCGGGGCGACCTCTGGGACGACACCGCCGTCGTGCTCTGCACCGACCACGGCCACTACCTCGGCGAGCACGACGTGTTCGGCAAGCCCGCCGTCCCCGTCTACGGGACCCTCGGCCACATCCCGCTGCTGATCGCCTGGCCCGGCCGGCCCGCCGGCCCCGTCGACGCCCTCACCACATCGGTCGACCTGCACGCCACGCTGTGCGACGTGTTCGGCGTGACGCCCGGGCACCGCACCCACGGGCGGTCGCTCGTCCCGCTGGTGACCGGCGACGCCGACTCGGTCCGCGACTGGGCGCTCACCGGCGTGTGGGGCCAGCGGGTGCAGGTCGTCGACGGCCACCGCCGCTACGCCCGCTCCCCCCTACCGGTCAACCGCCCGCTGTCGATGTGGTCCAACCGCTGGTCGACCATGCCGATCCCCGCCTACCCCGGGCTGCGGCTCCCCCGGCCCGACGACCGCGCCCGCCTCGACCGCATGCCCGGCTCGGACGTGCCGGTGATCCGCCAGCCGTACGGGGTCGGCGATCCGGTGCCGTACTGGGGCGCGGCGGAGGTCGACGGCCGCCACCTGCTCTTCGACACCGACGACGACCCCGCCGAGGAGCACGACCGGGCCGGCACCCCCGCCGAGGCCGAGATGGAGGAGCTGCTCCGCCACGCCCTCGCCGACGTCGAGGCCCCCGACGACCAGTACGAGCGGCTCGGGCTCGCCTGACCCCGAAGGAGCACCGGTGCGGATCCTCTACGTCGACATCGACACGCTGCGGGCCGACCACCTCGGCTGCGCCGGCTACCACCGCGACACCACCCCCAACATCGACGCCCTCGCCGCCGAGGGGGTGCGCTTCGAGCAGGTGTACGCGTCGGACGTCCCGTGCCTCCCGAGCCGCACCGCCCTGGCCACCGGCGAGTTCGGCACCCGCAACGGCGTGGTCACCCACGGCGGGGTCGCCGCCGACCTGCGCCCGGACGGCGCCCGCCGACCGTTCATGAGCGGCCGCATGACGAGGTCGTGGGCGTGGCGGCTGTACCAGGCCGGCTACCACACCGCGTCGATCTCCAGCTTCCCGTTCCGCCACTCGGCGGCCTGGTGGAACCACGGGTTCATGGAGGCGCTCAACCTGATGCGCGGCATGGGCGCGGAGCGCGCCGACCAGGTGCTGCCCGGCGCCCTCGACTGGCTCGACCGCCGCGGCGCCGACGACCGCTGGTTCCTGCACGTCCACCTCTGGGATCCCCACACGCCGTACAACACGCCCGACGACTACGGGAACCCCTTCGCCTCGGACCCGATACCCGAGTGGCACACCGAGGCGGTCCGCGCCCGCAACTGGGACCTACCCGGGCCCCACTCGGCCCGTGAGCCCTGGGGCTTCCGGCCCGACGAGTGGGGCCCGCCGCCGTCCCGCCAGCCGTGGGATGCGGCCGACCTCGACGCGGTCAAGGGCATCTTCGACGGCTACGACGTGGGCGTCCGCTACGCCGACGACGCCGTCGGCGCCCTGGTCGACCGGCTGGCGTCGCTCGGCGTGCTCGAGGAGACGGCGATCCTGATCGGCTCCGACCACGGCGAGTCCTTCGGCGAGCTGGGCGTGTACGCCGACCACCAGACCGCCGACGAACCGGTGGCCCACGTCCCGGCGGTGCTGCGCTGGCCCGGCCTCGAACCCCGGGTGCAGCCCGGCCTCCACTACCACCTCGACGTGGCCGCCACGGTCGTCGAGCTGGCCGGGGGGACCGTGCCCGACTCGTGGGACGGCACCTCGCTCGCCCCCGCCCTCCGGGACGGCGCGGACGCCGGGCGCGACCACCTCGTCCTCACCCAGGGCGCCTGGACGTGCCAGCGGGGCGTCCGCACTGGCGACCACCTGTACCTGCGCACCTGGCACGACGGCTACCACGCCTGGCCCGACGAGATGCTGTTCGACGTGGCCGCCGACCCCCACCAGACCGTCGACCTCGCCGAGGACCCGGCCCACGCCGACACCCTGGTGGCCGCCCGCTCGACTCTGGCCGACTGGACCGACGACCAGCTCGCCCGGTCGGGGTTGGCCGACCCGCTCGCGACCGTCGTCGGCGAGGGCGGGCCGTACCACACCCGTGGCCATCTGCCCGCCTACCTCGACCGCCTGCGCGCGACCGGGCGCGGGCACTGGGCCGACGCGCTCGCCGCCCGCCACCCCTCCGAGGCCGACCCGGACCGGTGGGCCGAGCACCGCGCCGGCCACCGGGACCTGCTCGCCGCCCTCATGGCCGGCCACGCGCGATGACCGGCCGGCCGCCCCGGCCGGCCGCGCCGGCGCAGGTACGATGGCCGGCGTGCCGCGCCCGTCGACCTCGCCGGCGCGCGCGACCGGGGCCGGCACCCGGGCGCCGACGCGACCGACCCCGGCCGGTTCGCCCCGCCCACCGCTGGTCGACGCGCTGGCGCCGCTGACCCTCGCCGGGTGGCTGCTCCTCTACTTCGACGCCTTCGACCTCCTCGTCTCGTTCCCGGGCAGCGTCAAGTGGCTGCTGTTCCCCGGCTGGTGCCTCGGGGTGCTTCTCCTCACCCCGGTCGAGCGCCTCCGTTCGATCACCGTGCAGTGGTCGCTGGTCGCGCTCGTCGGGGTGCTCGCGACCAGCCTGTGGTGGTCGATCGAGCCGTCGATGACGTTCATCCGGCTCCGGACCGACCTGCCCGGCCTCGTACTGGTCCTCGCGGTGGTGGCGACGATCCCGGCGACGAAGGCCGTCCGGACCGTCGCGACCACGTCGACCGCCATGGCGGTGTGGAGCCTCGGGATCTCCCTCGCCCTCCCGGTCGCGCGGGTGGCGGAGGTCGGGTCGGGCACCGACGTCGGCAGCCAGTTCGGGTTCCGCGGCTCGTTCATCCACAAGAACCTGCTCGGGATGTTCCTCATCTTCGGGCTGTGCGCGGTGCTGGTGCAGCCCAGGGGCCGCGACCGGACCGCCGCGATGGCGGTCCACCTCGTGACCATCCTGGGGACCCGGTCGGCATCGGTCGGTGGCGGCCTGCTGATCGTGGGCTTCGTCTGGTTGTGGATCTCGGCGATCGAGCGCCAGAACTCGCCGCGCAAGCGCGCCTTCTTCCTCACCGCGTCGGCGGTGAGCGCCGCTACCGGGCTGATGCTGGTCCTCGGGTTCCTGCCGACCTTGCTCGACCTGTACGACAAGGACGTCACCTTCAGCGGCCGGACGATCATCTGGACCGAGTCGATCCGGACGATCCAGGACCGGCCCCTCCTCGGCTACGGACTCGGCGCGGTGTGGCACGACGAGGCCTCGCCGGTCACCGCCGACCTCCAGGCCCGGATCGGCTTCCCCGCCGCCCACGCCCACAACGGTGCGCTCGACCTGGTGCTCCAGGTCGGCCTGGTGGGTCTCACGATGTACACGATCGCGGTGCTCCAGACCCTGCGGGCCTCGGCCCGCCTGACCCGGCGGAGCGAGACGGTCGCCGTCGGCCAGTGGGGGATCCTCACCGTCGCCTCCCTACTGCTGATGTCGGTCGCCGAGAACATCTTCCTCGGTCCGTTCCTCGGGCTGGTCGCCGTGATCTGGGTGGTGACGACCCGCGCCCACCGTGCCGCGGACCCGGTCGCCTCGATGCGCCCGTCGGTGCGGAGGCGGGTGCCGGTCACCGACGGCTGATCTCGAGGGCCCCGGCGGAGGATCGACCGCGGTGTACGCGCGGAAAGTGAGCCTCCGACCACTTATGCTACGAGGGTGCCCGTACTCGTACTCGCCGCCAACGATGGCGGCCACCTCGCGCAGCTCCGGGCCCTGGCGCCCCACCTGCCACTGACGGGCGAACCGCTGTGGGTCACCGCGCCGACGCCCCAGTCCCGGTCGATGCTCGACGGCGAACGGGTGCACTGGATCGACCCGGCGCCCACCCGCGACTGGCGCGCCGCCCTGCGCAACGCACGGAGCGTCCGGCGGCTGTTCGAGGAGGAGGAGGTGGTGGCCGCGGTCAGCACGGGCTCGAGCGTGGCGCTATCCACCCTCCCGTGGGCCGCACGCCACCGCATCCCCGCCCACTACATCGAGAGCGTGACGCGCGCCGAGGGCTTCTCCCTGACCGGACGCATCCTCCACCGCACGCCCGGCGTGAGGACCTACACCCAGTGGCCCCACCTGGCGGGCGACGGCTGGGCGCACGCCGGGTCGGTCCTCGACGGCCTCCGCGTGCAGCGCGGCGACGGACACCCGGTCCGCCGGATGGTCGTGAGCCTGGGAACGTCGAAGTTCGGGTTCCGCCGCCTCGTCGAGCGGCTGGTGCAGGTGGTGCCGGCCGACGTCGACGTGCTGTGGCAGACCGGCGCCACCGACGTGTCCGGCCTCGGGATCGACGCGCGGGAGGCCGTTCCCGAGGCCGAGCTCGTCGCCGCCGTCCGCGGCTCCGACGCGGTCGTCGCCCACGCCGGTGCGGGCATCGCCCTGTCGATCCTGCACTCCGGCAAGATGCCCATACTGGTCCCGCGGTGCGCTCGGCACCGCGAGCACGTCGACGACCACCAGGAGCAGATCGCGCGGGGCCTCCTCGACGCTGGCCTCGCCCTGGTCTCCTCGATCGACGACCTCGCGTGGTCGACGATCCGTGACGCGACGTCGTGGTCGGTCGAGTCGGCCGACGACCGCGCTCCGCTGCGACTGGCATGACCTCCGACGAACCCGACCGGCCGGGCCGGGGTCCGGCGCTGTCGGTGATCGTGCCCGCCCACAACGAGGAGCGGACGATCGCCCGCGGCCTCGACGCCCTCGTGCGCGAGGGGCGTCGGCCCGACGACGAGATCATCGTCGTGGCGAACGGCTGCACCGACCGCACCGCCGACGTCGTCCGCGAGCACGACGCAGGCATCGGGCTCGTGGATCTAGCCGAGGCTTCGAAGCGCGAGGCGCTCGAGACCGGCCGCCGGGAGGCGAGCCGCGCCTGGCACGCCTACGTCGACGCCGACGTCGAGGTGTCCCTCGCCGCCCTGCACGCGACCGTCGACGAGATGCTCGAGGTCGGGGCCCTCGTCGGGGCACCGACGATGCGCCTCGACCTCCGCGGTGCCCGCTGGTACGCACGGTCCTACGCCCGGGTCTGGCTGGCCCTGCCGTGGTGCACCGAGGAGCCGGTCGGATCGGGTGTATACGTCCTCGCGCCCGACGGCCTGGACCGGCTCGGCTGCTTCCCGACGATCACCAACGACGACCAGTACGTCCACGACCTGTTCGTCCCGGCCGAGCGACGCCGGGCCCGGGGCGCGACCTTCGAGATGCGTCCGCCGCGCGACTGGCGTGGCCTCGTGAGCCGCCGAACCCGGGTCACGGCCGGTCGACGCGAGCTGACCGACCGGTTCGGGGTGATGCCGGGTGCCGCACCCCGGGAGTCGTTGCCGTCCCTCCTGCGGCGCGAGCCCCGGCTCGCGCGCGACGTTCCCGTCGTCCTCGCGGTCGCGGTCGCGGCCGCCCTGGAGGGCCGACGTCGCCGTCGCCGAAGCGAGGAGTCCTGGGCCCGCGACGAGTCCAGTCGCGAACCGGTTCCGCCCACCGCTCCTAGCGGTGGTGCGCCTCGAACTGGGCCTTGAGCTCGTCGATGCTGGCCCGCAGGTCGTGGCGGGCCTCCACCGCGCGCCGGCCGGCGGCGATCACGTCGGGGCGCCGGGACGAGCCCAGCGCGGTGCGGATCCCGGTCGCGAGGGCGTCGACGGAGCCGGCCGGCACGATCCAGCCGGTCTGGTCGTCGACGAGCAGCTCGGGGATCCCGGCGACGTAGGTCGACAGCACGGGCACCCCGACCGCCATCGCCTCCATGATCGAGATCGGCAGCCCTTCGGCGGCGCTGGGGAGGCAGAAGAGGTCGGCCGCCCGCAGCTCGGCCGCCACCCGTTCCGGCGGCAGCGGACCGGTCAGCACGACGCGGGACGAGAGGTCCATGGCCTCGATGCGGTCCCGCAGCTCGTCGCGCAGGGGCCCGTCGCCGATCAGCCGCACCGACACCTCGAACCCCTCGTCGGCGAGCTGCCGCACCGCGTCGAGGAGCACGAGGTGACCCTTCTCCGGGGACAGGCGGGCGGTGGTCACCACGACCGGTGGCGACGCGACCGGGCGCGGCTCGCGCTCGGTGAAGCGCTCCAGGTCGATGCCGCAGAGGACGAGGCGGATCTTCTCCCGGTCGGCCGGGCGGACGAGGCGCAGGACCTGCGCCCGCGTGTAGTGGCTGATGCACACGACCAGGTCGGCGCGGGCGAGCTTCACCTCGAGCAGGTCGGCGTGCTCGTTGAAGAAGTCGTGGGGACCGTGGATCGTCATCCCCCAGGTCCACCGGGGGCCACCGACGGCGTTGCCCATCTCGGCGGCCATCCACGCCACCGTGGCCGGCGCCTGCGCGAAGTGGGCGTGGAGGGCACGGACCCCGTGGCGGCGACAGTGGTCCCACACCAGGAGCGCCTCGACGAACTGGAGCAGGGGCCGGACCGCCACGCCGGACCGGGTCCGCCCGGCCCGTAGGGCCCGGACCACGCCGCCGACGAAGGCCACCGGGTGCGCGACCGCCGTGGCCAGGACCACCTTCGCGATCCGGGCCGGGCTCGACCCCTTGACGTACAGCGTCCGCGCCCGCTCGCTCGCGTCGCGATCGGTGAGCACCTGTTCGTCGCGGGCCGGGTTGAGGGCGATCCGCAACACCTCCGCCCCCCGATCGTCGAGGCTGGTGATCTCGTCCTGGATGAACGTGACACCGGGATACGTCGCGGCGACGTAGGCCATCCGGAGCCGGTCGGTGCCTCCAACCCGAGCCTCACCGTCGGAAGGCCCCGGAACGCGCACCGGTCGATCGTCGGTGGCGCTCACCGGTGCGGGGCGGGGTCGGTCGTCAGCGGCATCGATGGCTCGGCCTGGGCGGGGCGGGGGGCGTGGACGGCCCCGGGGGCGGCGAGGTCGTCGCCGCCCCCGCGGACAGGGACACGTCTAGCAGAGGCCCGCTAGCAGAGGTCCATCGTGCGGACCGTGCGGATCACCCGGCCGGTGGCGAAGTCGTAGTCGACCTCGGCGTTGCCGGACCACACTCCGATGTTCCCGCAGTAGACCGCGAAGGGTGTGCGGTCGTGGGAGCCTCGGACCGACAGGTTCCCGGTGACGCTCGGGAAGGAGCCGGAACCACGGTTGTAGATGCAGATGCCGTCCTCGCCGCCGGCCACCACGTTGTTGGTGATCGTCACCCGGACACCCGGGTTCTGGTCGGTCGGGACGAAGATCGGGCAGGTGGTGGCGCACGGGTCGTCGACGGGGCGCATGTCCAGCACGTTGCGGTCGATGGTGATGTTCCGCGCGCCGGCGGCGTTCAGCACCTGGACGCCGTCGGAGTGCCAGCATCCGGAACGGCACATGGTGGCGTACGAACCCTGGATCGTCACGTTCGAGCCGCTGACCCAGAACCCGTCGGCGAAGCCCAGCACCCGCACGCGGCGGGCGGTGTAGTTCTCGCTGCCGACACCGTGGCGGCCGACGCACACGCCGGCCCGACCGACGGTGGTGTCCTCGACGGTGAACGACGTCCCGCCTTCGGCCCTCCAGCCGTCGATGCCGCCGTACACGACCGAGTTGCGGATCGTCACGTTCGACGCCCGGACGAGGAGGCGCCCGGTCACCCGGTAGCCGTCGATCACGGCGCCGGCACGCGTGACGGTGAGGTCACCCTCGTGGACCTGGAGACCCGAGGTCGTCGGGGCACCGGTGCAACCGTCGGTCGGGTACGCCGTCGGCGAGCACCGGGCACCGGGTTCGCTGGTAGGGGGATCGGTCGCCGGAGGATCGGTCGCCGGAGGGGCCGTGGCGGGCGGCGCCGTGGCCGGCGGAGCGGTCGCGGGCGGAGCCGTCGCGGGTGGAGCGGTGACCGGCGGGGCCACCGCCGGACCCGAGGGTCGGCTGGCGGTGTCGGTCCGGGGGGTCGTCGCGCTGACCTTGGCGGCCTTGCCGTAATCGTGGTCGAAGCGCACCCAGACCCGGAAGTAGTACTTCGTGCCGGGCTCCAGCCCGGTGATCTCGTGCGACCGCGTCGTCCGGGGTACGCGGGCGACCACCTTCCACTGCTTGGAGGAGGTGGCGATCTGGACCTTGTAGTGCTCGATCGCCCGGTCCGTCCTCGGCGCCTCCCAGCGCAGGGTGGCCGAGGTGCTCCGGACCTGGACGGCGAGGTTGCGGGGCTCATCGCTCTTGGCCTCACCGAAGCCGAAGACGCTCAGGTCGCATCCCGAGAAGGTGAACACGAGCGCGAGCAACGTCGCGATCGTCACGGTCCGACGGATGCGGTGACCGTGAACCGGGCCGGGGGGGACTGCCTGCATGGGTTCGCTTCCTGCCTTCGGGGGTCGGGGCTCGACGCCTGGTGGTGGTCGCCCGAGCCTCCGGAACCGTTACCGGACCGGAGACCATTCACGACCACTCCCCGGAGCCGACGGTGCTAAACGTCGGGCTCCTGCGTCGGCGAACCCATCGGCTAGGTCTCGCGGACTATGAGGAGTATCGCCGGACTCCTGCGCCGACGGTCACACCCAGGGGCTCCGGCTCAGCGCGCGAGACCCGCCCGGGGCACGGCGTCGAGCCACCGGCGGGCCCGGCTCTCCCACTCGGCCGGGACCTGGGCGCGCCGAGCCTCCGCCGAGCGGCGGGCCACCCACCCCGGGGCCACCGCGATGGCCGCCAACCGGGCGACCGCGGTCGGCGACCGCTCGGCCCGGGCCAACCGGGCGGCGCGCGCCACGGCCCGGCGCCGCGACGACGCCAGGTCGGCGGCCAGCAGGCTCCGGTGCAGCGCCGCCCGGTCCGGGGCGGTCGAGAACTCCCGGTAGAGCTCGGCGTGCTTGTCGATCACCGCATCGATCGCCGTGTCCATCCGCGATGTGTCCGTGCTCATCGAGGCCACGCCCGTCCGGTAGCCGACGAGGGGCTCGTCGAGCAGGTGCGGCGCCGAACGGTCGGCCAGCCGGATGCACATCTCCCAGTCCTCGGCGGCACGTAGCGCGACGTCGAACGGCCCCACCTCGTCGAGCAGGTCGCGTTCGACCAGCAGCCCCTGCGCGGCGGCGGGGATCGAGTTCCACCGCAGGAGCGACGGGAGGGTTCCGGTGCCCGGCGGGCAGCGCACGTGGCCGATGACCCGGAGGGCGTCGTCGATGTCGACCCGTCCCGCGCACGACCACCGGAACCGCCCGTCCCGGAGCGCCTCCCACTGCCGGCGCAGGCGATCGGGCGAGGTCAGGTCGTCGTCGTCGATCCAGGCCACGTGGGTGCCGGTGGTAGCCGCGATGCCCACGTTGCGGGCGGCGGGAAGGCCGACCGGATCGTCGTGGCGGACGGACCGGACTCCGTACCGGTCGCGGAACTCGTCGAGCACCCCGGGGGTGCCGTCGCTCGACCCCTCGTCGACGACGAGCACCTCGTACGCGGGACCGGGGTCGAGCGAGACCAGCCGGTCGAGCAGCCGGCGCAGGAGCGTGTCGCGGTTGCGGGTGGTCACGACGATCGAGACGTCGGGGTTCGGACCGTCGCTGTCCATCCGCCGGATGGTAGCGATCCGCGATCGCGGTCCCGATGCGCCCGAACCGAGGTGGCACCGTAGATTCGAGCCGAATGGTCCGCTCCGCACGCCCGGCGCTGCTGCTCGTCGCGATCGTCGTCGCCGCCTGCTCCTCCGACGACGGGCGCACCGCGCCGACCATCCCCGAGCGGGCCGACGTGCAGGCCGAGCGCTGCCTCGTCCGCGTCCACGGCCGGAGCGAGACCGGCGGCGCCCCGGTCGACCGGGGCGACCACGCGGAGGTGCTCCCGTACGGCAACGACACCGCCGGCGACGGCTTCCAGTGGCGCTACGGCACCGACGACGAGGTCGCCTCGGCCACCGCGAACATCGAGGGGTGGATCGACGCCGTGGGCTGCGAGCAGGTGATCCTCAACGGCTTCAGCAACGGCGCCGCCGCCGTCGGCGCGCTGCACTGCCGGGGCGAGACGTTCGACGGGCGGGTGGTCGGCGTGGTGATCGACGACCCGGTGCCGGACGACGCGGTGTCTGGGTGCGACGCCGACCCCTCGGTGGCGGTGACTCTCTACTGGACCGGCGGACTGACCGAGGCGGCCGCGGGGGTGTCCTGCGACGAGATCGGCTTCACCTGCGCCGGCGAGGAGCTGCTCGGCATCGACGCGTACGCCGAGGCCCTGGGTGTGACCGTCACCCCAAGCCCTCACGACCAGCACGTCTGGTACCGACAGGCACCGGAGAACAGCGTTTGGCCCGAAGAGGGGGGCCGCTGACGCCAGCTAGCCTCGCGCCGACCGGCGGAACAACCCCCTCTCGGGCCGCGAACCACCACCGATCCCCAGCCGGAGGCACCCGATGCAGGCCGATCCCGACACGACCGCAGCGCGCCCGTCGCTGACGTGCGCCCTGGTCGGGGCCGACTCGTTGCTGATCGAGTGCGGCGAGACGCTCCTCGCGGGGGGCCACCGGGTCGAGGTCGTCGCCGCCTCGTCGCCCCGGGTCGCCACCTGGGCGGCGTCACACGGCATCCCGGTCGTCGACGCCACCGGCCCCGCCTCGGAGTGGGCGGGCGAGCTGGCCGGCCACGAGTTCCAGTGGCTGTTCGCCATCACCCACCTGGCGATCCTCCCCGACGAGGTGCTCGCGGTCCCGACGGCGGGGGCGGTCAACTTCCACGACGGTCCGCTCCCCCGGTACGCCGGCCTCAACACGCCCGCGTGGGCGCTCCTGCGCGGCGAGGCCACCTACGGGATCACGTGGCACCTGATCACCGCCGGTGTCGACGAGGGCGACGTCGTCGCGCGCCGCGACTTCGACATCGCCCCCGGCGAGACGTCGCTCTCGCTCAACACCCGCAACTTCGAGGGCGCGCTCGAGTCCTTCGGTGAACTGGTCGACCAGCTCGCCGCCGGGACCCACCGCCCCGAGCCCCAGGATCCCGACGCCGAGCGCCACACCTTCAGCCGCCACGACCGCCCCGAGGCCATGGCGGTGATCGACTGGCGGCGGCCTGCGACCGAGGTCGACCGGCTGGTGCGCGCCCTGACCTTCGGGCCCTACCCGAACCCGCTCGCCGCGCCCAAGGTGCTCCTCGGCGATGGCCGGGTCGTGGCCGTCGGGCGATCCGAGGTCCTCGACGACGCCGGGACCCCGGGCGAGGTCCTGTCGGCCGACGACGGCACCATCGTCGTGGCGGCCGCCGATGGCGCGGTCGCCCTCTCGGACCTGACCAGCCTCACCGGTCGCCCCGTCGACGGCCTCGGAGTCGCCGAGGGCGACCGCCTGCCGGTGCCCGACGACGCGGCGCGCGCCGCCCTGACCGAGGCGGGGAGCGCGGCCGCACGCCACGAGCGGGCCCACCTGGCGGCGCTGCACGAGCTCGAGCCGGTCGAGGTCCCGTGGGCGCGCGCCGCCGGGGCCGACCACCGCCCGGCGCACCGCACCCGGCCGCTCGCGGTGCCCGCCGGCCTCGACGACGGCGCGGTGGTCGCCGGGGCGGCGCTGCTGCTCGGCCGCCTCGCCCGCAAGCCCCACTTCCACCTCGGCCTGGTGGCACCGGCCGCCCCCGACGCGGTCGCGCCCCTGCTCGCCCCGGCCACGCCGGTCGCGCTCTCGATCGACGGCCCGACGGTCGCCGACGTCGTCGACGCGGTGACCGACCGGCTCGGCGCCGCCGAGCGTCGCGGCCCGGCGCTGGCCGACCTGGTCGGCCGCCACCCCGACCTGGCCGCCGACCCCCGCCTCGCGGCGGGAGGGCTCGTGCCGGTCGCGGTGCGCCTCGGGTCGACCGGCGACCCGACCCCAGGGGTGGTGCTCGAACTGCGCCGCGACGAAGCCGGGTGGAGCCTCGTCCACGACGGGGCCCTGCTCGACGACGCCGACGCCGCCCGGTTCGCGTCCTCGCTCGAGGCGGTCCTGGCCGTCGTCGGCGGCGACCCCGGCGCGGCGGTCGAGGCGGTCGACCTCGTCGACGCCGCCACCCGGAGCCGCCTCCTCGACGAGTGGAACGACACGGCCCGCGACGTGCCGTCGACCACCATCCACGAGCAAATCGCGGCACAGGCCGACGCCACCCCCGACGCCCCGGCCCTGGTGTTCGAGGGCTCGACGCTCACCTACCGTGAGCTCGACGAGCGCGCCTCGCGCCTCGCGCACCACCTGCGCTCGCTCGGGGTCGGACGGGGCGACCTCGTCGGCGTGCACGTCCCGCGCAGCCTCGAGCTCGTCGTCGCCGTGGTCGCCACCCACCGGGCCGGCGCCGCCTACGTGCCGCTCGACCCCACCTACCCGCGCGACCGCGTCGCCCACATGATCACCGACAGTGGCTGCCGGGTGATCGTCACCGACGGTCCGGTGGCACCCCCCGCCGAGGCCCCTGCCGTGGTCGACCTGACCGCCGACGCCGCCGCCATCGCCGGGCGGCCGGCCACCCGCCCGGAGGCCGACGCCGGTCCCGACGACCTCGCCTACTGCATCTACACCTCGGGCAGCACCGGTCTGCCGAAGGGCGTGCTCGTCGAGCACCGCAACGTCGTGAACTTCTTCGCGGCGATGGACGACGTCGTACCCCACGACCCGCCCGGCACCTGGCTGGCCGTCACCAGCCTGTCGTTCGACATCTCGGTGCTGGAGCTGCTCTACACCCTCACCCGTGGCTTCGAGGTCGTCGTGTACCTCGACCGGGCCCGCACCGGCGACGAGGCCGACGGCTTCGCGGAGGCCCACGCGGGGCGCCCGATGGACTTCTCGCTCTTCTACTTCTCGGGCGACGCGTCCGGGGCCCCGGGCCGCGACCGCTACCGCCTGCTGCTCGACGGAGCCCGCTTCGCGGACTCCCACGGCTTCGCCGCGGTGTGGACGCCCGAGCGGCACTTCCACGACTTCGGCGGGCTCTACCCCAACCCGGCGGTCACCGGCGCGGCGGTCGCCGCCATCACCGAGAACGTCGCGATCCGCGCCGGGTCGGTCGTCGTGCCCCTCCAGCACCCGATCCGCGTCGCCGAGGCGTGGAGCGTCGTCGACAACCTCTCGGACGGGCGGGTCGGCATCTCGGTCGCGTCCGGCTGGCAGCCCGACGACTTCGTGCTGCGCCCCGAGACCTACGCGACCGCCAAGCAGACGATGTTCGACGAGGCCGAGGAGATCCGTCGCCTGTGGCGCGGCGAGGCGGTCGGGTACCCGCGCCCGGACGGCACCGAGATCGAGGTGTCGATCCTCCCGCGGCCGGTGCAGGCCGAGCTGCCGCTCTGGGTGACCTCGGCCGGCAACGTCGACACCTACGTCGCGGCGGGTCGCATCGGCGCCAACGTGCTCACCCACCTGCTCGGCCAGTCGGTCGAGCAGCTCGCCCCCAAGATCGAGGCCTACCGGACGGCGCGGGCGGAGGCGGGGCACGACCCCGACACCGGGATCGTCTCGTTGATGCTGCACACGTTCGTCGGCGACGACGAGGACGAGGTCCGCGAACTGGCCCGCCAGCCCCTGAAGGACTACCTGGGCACCTCGTTCTCACTCCTGAAGGAGTACGCCTGGGCGTTCCCGGCGTTCTCGCGACCCGAGGGAGCCACCGACGGCGGGCTGGCCGACGAGGACTTCAAGAACCTGAGCGACGAGGACCTCGACGCCGTGCTGGACTTCGCGTTCAACCGGTACTACGAGACCAGCGGCCTGTTCGGCACGCCGGAGCGCTGCCGCCGCACGATCGACGGCCTGAAGGCGATCGGCGTCGACGAGGTCGCGTGCCTCGTCGATTTCGGCATCGACACCGACACCGTCCTCGCCAGCCTGCCGGTGCTCGACGAGATCCGCCGGGCCGCCAACCGCGGTGAGGACGCCGCCGTTCCGGCCGTCGAGGTCGACCACTCCTTCGCCGCCCAGGTCGAACGCCACGGCGTCACGCACCTCCAGTTCACGCCGTCGATGGCCCGGATGCTGTCCCAGCACGACGAGTCGCGCGCCGCCCTGGCGACGATCGACCACCTCTACGTCGGTGGTGAGGCCTTCCCGGTCGCCCTCGCCGACGACCTCCGGGCCCTCGCCCCCGGTGCGACGATCACCAACATGTACGGGCCGACCGAGACGACGATCTGGTCGACGACGCACCGCCTCACCCCCGACGACGCCGACATCCCGATCGGCACCCCGATCGCCAACACCTCGGTCTACGTCCTCGACGACCATCGGCGGCTGCTGCCGCCCGGCGTCGCCGGCGACCTGTGGATCGGCGGCGACGGCGTCGTCCGCGGCTACCACGACCGGCCCGAACTGACCGCCGAGCGGTTCGTCCCCGACCCCTTCCGCGGCGGGGGCCGGCGGATGTACACGACCGGCGACCTGGTCCGCTGGCGCGAGGCGCCCGACGGCGGCGGCGTCCTGGAGTACATCGGGCGGGCCGACCACCAGGTCAAGATCCGCGGGTACCGCATCGAACTGGGCGAGATCGAGACGCGCATGGGCAGCCTCGACGGCGTGCTGGAGTGCGTCGCGGTCGTCCGGGAGGACACCCCCGGCGACCAGCAGCTCGTCGGCTACGTGTCGCCCCGCCCGGGCCACGAGCTGACCCCCGACGCGGTCAAGGACCACCTGCGGGTCACGCTGCCCGACGTGATGATCCCGGGCCACGTCGCGGTGCTGCCGGCCCTGCCCCACACCCCGAACGGCAAGATCGACCGCAACGCGCTCCCGTCGCTCGCCGAGGTGCTCGGCGCCCGCGGCCGCGGTGCGGCACCGGCCCCCGCCGGCAGCGACCTCGAGCGGTCGGTGCTCAAGGTCTGGTCCGAGACGCTCGGCCTCGACGACATCGGCGTCGACGACAACTTCTTCGACATCGGCGGGCACTCGCTGCTGGTCGTGCGCCTCCACCGGCGCCTGCGCGAGGTCCTCGACGTGACCTGCCCGCTCACCGACCTGTACCGGTACCCGACGGTCCGCTCCTTCGCCGAGTCGCTGGAGTCCGGGCCTTCGACCGAGGTCGTGCAGCGCGGCCGCGATCGGGCCGCCCGGCGCCGGACCCGGCGGCGAGGGGCGCGCTGAGC
>JAAYBP010000009.1 GCA_012730075.1 Acidimicrobiales bacterium
GTCTCCATCAGGATGCGGCGGTACGGCTTGGACTCGAACGAGGTCCGCACCATGTACACCTTGCACTCGAGGCCGTACTGGGCGGCGGCGAACGCGAGCGACGTGCCCCACTGGCCGGCGCCGGTCTCGGTGGTGAGGCGGGTCGTGCCCTCTGCCTTGTTGTAGAAGGCCTGGGCCACGGCGGTGTTGGGCTTGTGCGAGCCGGCCGGGCTGATCGACTCGTCCTTGAAGTAGATGCGCGCCGGGGTGCCGAGCTCGGCCTCCAGCCGCTCGGCCCGCACCAGGGGAGTCGGCCGCCACAGCTTCAGGATGTCGAGCACCTCGCCGGGGATGTCGACCCACGGCGCCGCGGTCATCTCCTGCTCGATGAGCGCCATCGGGAACAGTGGGGCGAGGTCGTCGGGACCGACCGGCTCGCGGGTGCCGGGGTGCAGCGGCGGCTGGAGCGGCTCGGGCAGCCGGGGCAGGGCGTTGAACCACGCGGTGGGCATCCGGTCGGGGGCGAGGTCGATGCGCATGGCCGGGCATCGTAGGAGTCCGCCCCGCCCTCCGGGGCCGAACCCGAGCGCGACCGCCGCGCCGCGGCGCGCGCGGTGGGGTCAGGGTCGCGGGAACTGGCGGCGCGCGGTGGCGAGCAGGCGGCCCATGGCGGCGAGCGTGTCGGTGGCCGCGGGCGGCCGCTGCGGGTTCAGCGCCTCGCCCTCGCGCCACGCCGCCTCCGCCCGCCGCAGCGCGGCCGCGATCTCGCCGCCGGCGCCGCGGACCCGGCCCAACTCCGCGGCGGCCCCCTCGGGGTCGGTACCGACCCGCTCGGCCGCCCGTAGGACGGCGACGACGCGGCGGCTGTCGTCGGCGAGCAGCACCCGGGTCTCGGTCGAGATCACCGCCAGCCGCCGGAGCAGACCCGGCAGCCCGTCGAGCAGTCGCTGGACCTCCGCCCGGTCGCGCCGGCGCGACCGCTCGACGGTGACGGTGGTGCCCTCGGCGAGGTCGACGTCGGCGACCGGCACGACGACCGACGCGGTCGACGCGTCGAGGTGCCAGTGGCCGGGGGTCGGCCGGTCGGCGTGGGGCACGACCCGGTCGTCGACGCGAACGGCGCGGGGCGGGGCCTCCCCGACGAAGCGCACCTCGACGTCGCGGCGCCGTCGCCACCCCCGGTAGCCGCCGACGGCGGGGCCTAGGACCACCCGGCGCGAGGCGGCCCGCTCCACGTGGTCGACCGGCACCGTGACCGATCCTCCGTCGAGGTAGTCGGTCGACTCGCCGTCGTCCTCGTAGAGGTCGTGGTGGCCGTCGCCACCGGGATGGGCGGTCAGGACGAGGCTCGGCCAGCAGGCCGCGTCGAGCCGGTCGACCCGCCCCTGCCCCGGCACCACCGCACCGGCCCGGGCGAACACCGGCACCTCGTCGAGCAGGTAGCGCCGCCTGACCCACCGCCCGCGCCCGCCGTCGGCGGCGATCCGGGCGCCGTGGGCGGTGTCGAACCACTCCCCCGGCGGCAGCCAGACCCGCACCTCGGCCATGGCGTCGTCGTCACGAGGTGTCACGACCGGGGCGACGACGAGGTCGGCGCCGAGGTGGTACTGGCCCGGCGCCCGGTAGGCGTCGGGCTGGTCCGGGTGCTCGTGGTACATCGGACGCACGAGCGACAGGCCGCTGTCGACCCCGCGCCGGCACTCCCCGTAGAGGTACGGGACCATCTCGTAGCGGTGGCGGATCGCGTCGATCATCGCCGTCCGGTACGGATCCGGGTACTGCCAGACCCGCCGCTCCTCGACGAGCCCGAGCGTGCCGTGGGTGCGCAGCACCGGCGAGTGGACGCCGAACTGCACCCACCGGACGAACAGCTCCGGGTCGTAGGCGCCCTGGTAGTGGCCGCCGATGTCGTGGCTCCAGTATCCGTAGAGCACGTTGGCGGCGGTGGCGGTCATCTCGGGCTGGAACGCGAGTGACTCCCAGGTCGCCCACGTGTCGCCGGAGAAGCCGACCGGTCGCCGCCCCGCGCCGAGGCCGTCCCACCGGCTGAACAGGAGGGGACGACGGCGGGGCCGGCGCCGCACCTGGTCGTCCCAGTGGAGGTGGTTGAGCCAGCCGAGCGGGTCGAGGCCGGGCAGCGCCGACTCGGTGCCCTGCTGCCAGTCGAGCCACCACAGATCGACGCCGCGGTCCTCCTCGGGGTGGTGCAGCAGCCGGAGGTAGGCGTCGACGAAGCGCGGGTCGGTCGGATCGAACGGCACCCGGTCGGTCGCCGCCGGGTCGAGGCCCATCGCCTCGCAGACCGCGGCGAAGGCGTCCTCGTGGGGGGCGACCCCGTCGGCGGGATGGAGGTTCAGCCCGACCCGCAGGCCCCGGCGGTGCAGCTCGGCGAGGGTCGCGGTCGGGTCGGGGAACAGGTCGCGGTCCCACGAGTACCCGGTCCACCCGAGGCGGTGCCAGTCCATGTCGACCACCAGCACGTCGGTCGGGATGCCGTGCTCGTCGAGGCGGTCGGCCAGCTCGAGCAGCTCGCCGTCGGTGTACGGGAAGTAGCGACTGTACCAGTAGCCGAACGCGTACCGGGGTGGCAGCGGCTGGGGTCCGAGCAGCCGGCTGCCCGCCGCCAGGGCCGCCCGGTGGTCCGTGCCGAAGCCGAACAGGTAGAGGTCGACCCGCTCGCCCGCCGGACGGGCCACCGGCCAGGGTCGGCCACCCGCCGCCGATCCGCCCGCGTCGGGGTCGAGCACGACCGTGCCGGAGTCGTCGACCACCACCCACCCGTCGCGGGACAGCAGGCCCTCGCCGAGGTCCTGCTCCTCCCACTCGCGCAGGAAGCCCTCGACCGGGTCAAAGCCGACGAGCCGCGCGGTGCACCGCCCGTTCCAGTCGTCGAGGGTCCGCACCGTCGCGCCGAGGTTGCGGCGGGACGCCTGGCCGTACCGCCACCGCGCCGGCCGGCCGCCGGGGACGGCGACTCGGGCGGTCAGGGTGCGGCCGGTGGGCGCGGCGTCGACGTCGGCCACGGTGAGCACGACCGAGCCGGTGTCGACGACCACGCCGCGACCCTCGGTGCGGGCGGCGAACCGGGCGGGCGGGAACCGACGGTTGACCACCGCGAGGGTGGGACGGTCCTCGAACGCGGCGTCCTCGGCGTACTCGACGCGCAGGAGGCGGGGCTCCAGCACCGTGACCCGGTACCGACCGGCCACGACCTGCTGTTCGGGCGACGCGGTCGCGTCGGCGCGGACGAGGGCATCGGGGCCGCCGGGCGACCCCGCGGTGGACGGACGGGCTCGGCGCATGGGGCGACGTTCTAGTGCCCCCTCCCGAGCCCCCGGCTCCCGCGCCGCCCGGGGCCGCCGCCCGGCGGGCGACCACGCGTGCGTGGGATCGGTCGCCCTGATCGTCGCGCTCGAACGGGGCGGGGGGTTCGTGAACCGGCTCTTCTCCTGGGGGCCGGTCGTGGCGCTGGGCCGCACGCGGTCCGCCGGACCGGAGCCGGCCGCGCCGCCACCTACCCTCCCGACCCGTGTCGCGTCGGCTCGTGATCCTCCTACCTCCGTCGGTCGGCAAGGCCCCCGGCGGCGACGGCCCGCCGTGGCGGCCGGGCACGCTCGCCCTCCCGGACCTCGACCGGGCCCGCGCCGAGGTCCTCGACGCGCTCGACCACGACCGACGGCGCTCGGTCGTCGAGGGGCCGACGCTCCCCGCGATCGAGCGCTACACCGGCGTCCTCTACCGAGAGCTGGACGCCGCGACGTTGACGGGGCCGGCCCTCAGGCGCTTCCGGTCGAGCACGCTGATCGCGTCGGGCGAGTGGGGCCTCGTCGCCCCGACCGACCCGATCCCGGACTACGCACTGAAGATGGGGGCGTCGCTCCCCGCGCTCGGCAAGGTCTCGACGTGGTGGCGGCCCCGGCTCACCACCGCCCTCGCCGACCGGGTGCGCGGGGCGACGGTGTGGGACCTGCTCCCCAACGAGCACGCCGCCGCGCTCGACTGGACCGCGCTCGCCCCGGCGCGACGGGTGACGATCCGCTTCGTCGATCAGGACGACGTGGTGGTCGCCCACTGGAACAAGCTCCTCAAGGGATCGATCGTGCGTTGGCTCGCCACGTCCGGCGCCCGCGACGCGCGCGACCTCGCCGACTTCGACCACCCGCAGGGCTACCGCCTCGACGAGGCCGGATCGGTCTGGGACCGGCGGCACCACGCGGTGCTGATGCGCCAGACGCCCGGGCCCCGCGGCGTACGCCGCTGACCCGCGCCGACCGCCTCCGGACCACCCCGAAGGCGCGACGCCGGCCCGACGTGGGATCCTGGGCACCTCCCCCGACTGAGAGGTCCCCATGGCTCCACGACGACGACGCCCCGGCTGGAGGATGACGGTGGCCGCGGCCGCGGCGGGCGCACTGCTGGCCGCCTGCGGTTCCGACGACGACGCGACGCCGACCACCGAGGCCGACACGACGGTGAGCGTGGAGGCCGAGGACGGCACCGAGCAGTCCACGCCGAGCTCGGACCCGTCCGCCACCTCGACGAGCGACGGAACCACCCCGGCCGATCCGGGGGCCACCGACTCGGTCGGCCCCGACGACGAGATCACCATCGCCGGGAGCGGCGCGCGCACCGTCGCCTGCGAGGGCGGCGGCGACGTCGACATCGAGGCCGACGGCTTCGACGTGACCCTGACCGGCGACTGCGACGAGGTCGACGTCGACGGCTCGGGGGGCACGCTGACCCTCGACGGCGCCGACGATCTCGACGTCGACGGCGACGACAACACGATCTCCGGCGGCGACGTCGGCGACATCGACGTCGGGGGCGATCGCAACACGATCTCGGTCCGGACGGTCCGCGAGGTCGACGTCGAGGGCGACGGCAACACCATCACCTGGGAGAGCGGTTCCCCCGAGGTCGACGACGAGGGCGACGGGAACACGATCGGCCCCGCCTGATCCGCTCGGCCCGGCCCGTCCCACCGTTCCAGCGCACGGTGCCCGGCTTCGAGCCGTCGGCCGCCCTCGCCGAGACCGACCCCGACGCGGCGGCCGCCGCCTTCGCCCGACTGGCGACGGA
>JAAYBP010000057.1 GCA_012730075.1 Acidimicrobiales bacterium
ACGGCGAGCCTCGCGGTGAGCGCCCGGGCGAACGCGGCGGGCACGGCGAACGACGTGGACAGGGGCCGCGGGGAGCGCCGGGGGGTCACCCCGTCAGGCTAGGAAGCTCCGCCGCGCGGTTGGGGTCGGGCACCGTCCGTGCCGGCGGGTTGGCGAAGACCATCGCGTCGGTCACCTTGCTCATCTTGATGGCCCGGTAGTCCTTCACGTAGCTCTGGTGGACCTGCCACGGGAAGCGGTTGCCGGCCTTGGGGATGCGGTCGGCGGCCCGGGTGACGTAGCCGGAGGTGAGGCCCATGAAGGGCTCCGGCTGCACGTTCGGGTCGTCGTTGGTCGGCGTGGCCTGGCGCCACCCCTCGCGCCGCATGTGGTTCAGCAGGCGGCAGACGTAGTCGCTCGACAGGTCGGCCTTGAGGGTCCACGACGCGTTGACGTAGCCGAAGATGTTGGCGAAGTTCGGCACGTCCTCGAGCATCACGCCCTTGTAGGACAGCTTCGACGGCAGGTCGACCGCCTCACCGTCGACGGCAACCGAGATCCCCCCGACGAAGAGCATGTCGAGGCCGGTCGCCGGCACGATGATGTCGGCCTCCAGCTCGGTGCCGGACTCGAGGAGGATCCCCTTCTCGCTGAAGGTGCGGATGTGGTCGGTGACGATCGACGCGGTGCCGTCGCGCAGCGCGCCGAACAGGTCGCCGTCGGCGACCGCGCACAGGCGCTGGTCCCACGGGTCGTACGACGGGGTGAAGTGGGTCTCGACGTCGAAGTCCTCGGGCAGGTCGCGCTGGAGGCGACCGAGCAGCATCCGCCGCACGGTGTCGGGGCGGCGGCGGCTCAGCCGGTACAGCCCCTGGGTGCCGAGGGCGTTGATCCACCGCAGGGTCGTGCCCGCCGCCCGCTCGGGCAGGGCCCGCCGTACCGCCGCCGCGAGCGGGTTCCGGGTGGGGACCGACCCCATGTAGGTCGGCGACCGCTGGAGCATGGTGACGTGCCCGGCGGTGGCGGCGAGCGACGGCACGAGCGTGACCGCGGTGGCGCCGCTGCCGATCACGACGATGCGCCGCCCCGCGTAGTCGAGGTCCTCGGGCCACGCCTGCGGGTGGACGATCTCGCCGGCGAAGTCGTCCATGCCGGGGAAGTCGGGCACGTAACCGCGGTCGTAGCGGTAGTAGCCGCTGCACGAGAGCAGGAACCCGGCGGTGACGGTGACGGTGCGGCCGTCGTCGGTCTCGGCGGTGACCACCCAGTGGCCGTCGGGCGTCGACCAGTCGGCCGACACGATGCGGTGGCCGAAGCGGATGTGGCGGTCGATACCCGCCTCCTCGGCGGTCTCGACGATGTACTCCCGGATCGACTCGCCGTCGGCGATCGACTTCTCGCCCGTCCACGGCCGGAACGAGTACCCGAGCGTGTGCATGTCGGAGTCGGACCGGATGCCCGGGTAGCGGAACAGGTCCCACGTGCCGCCGATCGCCTGCCGCGCCTCGAAGATGGCGTAGGACGCCCACGGGCAGTCGGTCTGGAGGTGGTGGGCGGCGCCGACGCCGGAGAGCCCGGCGCCCACGATCAGGACGTCGAGGTGCTCGGTGGCGGCGGGATCGGAGTCGGTCACCGCGTCTCCCTGCGGTCGGGGGGTGGACGGAGGTCGCACCCCAGGTGCCCCGACTGTAGAGAGGTCGGGGTGGAGTCCACCTGGCGGGGCCACCGCGACGCGGCCCGGGGTGTGGATCCGCCGGTGCGCGTCGGTAGTGTCCGCGCCCTGTGGTCGGATCGCGGATCGTGACGTCGAGGACGAGGTGAGCGACGGCCCCGGCGACGGTCCCGCACCCGGACACGGTGGCTCGCTCGCCGCCCTCGGCCTCGGTGCGCTCGGGATCGTGTTCGGGGACATCGGCACCAGTCCGCTGTACGCCCTGCGCGAGACGTTCCACGGCCACGGCCACGTGCTGCCGGTGACCGACGCCAACGTCCACGGCTCGCTGTCGATCATCACCTGGTCGCTGGTGATCGTCATCAGCGTCAAGTACGTCGCCTTCGTGATGCGGGCCGACAACGGCGGGGAGGGCGGCATCCTCGCCCTCACCGCGCTGCTGCGGCCGAAGTCGGGCTTCTCCGGGCGCCGCCGCCACCTCCTGACGCTCGGGCTGTTCGGCACCGCGCTGCTCTACGGCGACGCGGCCATCACGCCGGCGATCTCCGTGCTCTCCGCCGTCGAGGGCCTCGAGATCGCCACCCCGCGGGTCGAGCCGCTGGTCGTGCCGATCGCGGTGGTGATCCTCGTCGGCCTGTTCGCGGTGCAGCGCCGCGGCACGACCGCGATCGCCCGCGTCTTCGGGCCGGTGATGGCGGTCTGGTTCGGGGTGCTCGCCCTGCTCGGCCTCGGTCAGATCCTCGAGACGCCCTCGGTGCTCGGCGCCGTCAACCCGATCCACGCCGTCCGCTTCTTCACCGACAACCGGGCCGACGGCTTCCTGGCCCTGGGCTCGATGTTCCTCGTCGTCACCGGCGGCGAGGCCCTCTACGCCGACATGGGGCACTTCGGGCGTCGCCCGATCCAGGCCGCCTGGTTCGCGGCCGTCCTACCGGCCCTGCTCGTCAGCTACTACGGCCAGGGCGCCCTGCTCCTCCGCGACCCCGGCGCGATCGACTCCCCGCTCTACCGGATGACCCCGAGCTGGGGCCTGTACCCGATGATCGGCCTGGCGACCGTCGCGACGGTGATCGCGTCCCAGGCGCTGATATCGGGCGTGTTCTCGATCACGATGCAGGCGATCCAGCTCGGTTACGCGCCCCGCCACCGGATCCGCCACACGTCGGAGGCCGCCTTCGGTCAGATCTACATCCCGGTCATCAACTGGGCCCTGATGGGGGCGTGCATCGCCCTCGTGGTCGGGTTCGGGTCGTCGACCCGGCTGGCCAGCGCGTACGGCGTCGCGGTCACGTCGACGATGGTGATCACGACGATCCTCTTCTACGTCGTGCTCCGCGAGCGGTTCCGGTGGCCGCTGGCCGCGGGGGTCGCCCTGTGCGGGGCGTTCCTGATCGTCGACCTCGCCTACTTCGGCGCCAACCTGTTCAAGGTCCCCCAGGGCGGGTGGTTCCCCCTGCTCGTCGCGTTCGGGATGTTCACGTTGATGACCACCTGGTCGACCGGGCGGTCGATCGTGGCCGAGGCGATGCGGTCCAACAAGCTGCCGCTCGCCGAGTACGTGCACAGCCTCCGCCGGTCGCACCACCCGCCGGCGCGCGTGCGGGGCGCGGCGGTGTACCTGTTCGCCAACGCCGGGCTGACCCCACCCGCGCTGATGGCGAACGTGCGGTACAACGACGTGCTCCACGAGCGGATCGTCGTGCTGTCGGTCGAGACCGCCCTCACCCCCCGGGTCCTGCCGGCGAAGCGGTCGTCGGTCGTCGACCTGGGCGATGGGATCTACCAGGTGACGCTCAGCTACGGGTTCATGGAGGAGCCCGACGTCATGCGCGGCCTCCAGCAGGGCGCGATGTCGCGGCTCTCGCTCGACGCGGCCACCACCGTGTACGTCCTCGGGGCCGAGGCCGTGCGCACCCGGACCCGCTCCGGGCGGAGCATGGTGATGTGGCGGGAGCGCCTGTTCGTGCTCCTCAGCCGCAACGCCACGCCCGCCGCCCAGGTGTTCAGCCTGCCCGCCGACCGGACGCTGATCATCTCCCGCCCGGTCGACGTGTGATCGGAGCGGTCACCGCCTTCGACGGAGCGACGCCGGGCTGACGAGCGCCTTCCACCGCGCCCACACCGAGGAGCCCTGGCGCATCGAGGCCCGGACCTCGTCGACGTCGCGCCAGTAGCGCTCGGCCCGCGGGCCGTCGACCCCTCCGGGCCGGAAGGCCAACCGATCGGTCGAGGCGGCCAGGGCCTCGACCCCGGGGCGGGCGAGCACGATCGCCGACTCGCGCCGCGTCGCCCGGACCGGCACGACCTCGCCGAGGTCGCGCGCCAGGTCGCACACCTCGTCCCACCCGGCGGCGACGCGCTCGGTGGGCGTCCCGCGGGAGCGCCGCCGCCGTCGGCGACCGGCCTTGATCCCGCCCAGGACGGCCGTGGCCGCGCCGACGAGCACGATCGGGGTGCCGACGACGCCACCGGCGACGGTCACCCACCGGGGGACACCGCCGAGCAGTCCCTCGGCCGCGCTCGGCGCGTCGTCCGGCGCGTCGCCCCGACCGCCGCCCGCGCCAGGGAGATCGTCGGGGGCGGGCGTCGGCGGCGCGGGGAAGAGGCGGTCCGGCGGCGGCCGCTGGCTGACCTCCTGATCGGGCGGATCGGTGTCGGTGGGGGTCGGGTCGAGTGGGATCCACCCGACGCCCGCGACAGCGACCTCGGCCCACGCCGAGACGTCGCGGCCGTGCACCTCGGTGACGCCGTCGTCGGCGACGTCGGGCACGAAGCCCATGACCACGCGGGCGGGGAGGCCGACGCGGCTGGCGACGAGGGCCATCGCCGACGCGAACTGCTCCTCGTTGCCGAGGAAGTAGCCCCGTTCCGGGTCGAGCAGGGTGCGAATCCGCTCGGCGGAGTGACCCGGTCGTGACGGCTGCTGGCCCGGTGCGCACGGCGAGTCGGGGTCGGGCGACCGGTCGGTGGGGCAGCCACCGTCGCTGAAGTAGCCGCGCAGCGGGGCGTCGGCGTCGGCGCCGGAGAAGATCGCCTCGACGGCGCGCGCCCGGGCCAGCGGGGACCGCGGCGCCGACTCGGACGCCAGGAGCTGGTCCACCAGGTCGGCGACGGCGTCGACGACGGCCGGATCGGGCGCGCTGGCGGTCGGGTCGGCGTCGCCGGTCGTCAGGTCGGGGTGGGGGTCGGGCACGATCGCGTCGAGCCGGTAGCGGTCGCCCTCGGACAGGCCGCCGGTCGCCACGCCGGTGTGGGTGGCCAGGTTGTACCGGAAGTCCCCGGCCAGCCGGGTCGCCCGGTCACCGTCGAAGCGGATCCGCCCCGTCGACCCCACGGTCGGCACCCACGGCCCGTCGCCCTCGACGACCTCGACGGTGATCGACCGGCGTTCGCCCTCCTCGCCCACCGGCAGCCGCTCGCCCACCCGCTGGAACAGGCCGGACGACGCGTCGCCGCCCGTCGCGGACTGCACGTGCCACACGACGCCGTCGTAGTGGTCGAGGGTGGCCAGGCGGATCCGGTCACCGTCCTCGAGCCCCTCGATTCGGAACAGCACCTCGTCGCGCCGGTCGGGAGTCCGGTAGGAGCGGAAGCCCTCCAGGGGGCTGGCGAGCGACAGCAGCTCGACCGGCGGTTCGACCCGGTCGCGTAGCACCGAGCGGGGCCGCTCCCCGCCGACCAGCGTCGACTGGCCGAGCAGCAGGCCGACCGCGGCCGCCCCGGCCACGACGAGCGCCCCCGACAGCCAGGGCCGCCGCCCGCGCCCCTCGATGTCGCCGGTGCGCGCCCGCCGCTGGCGATAGGCGCCCCACAGCAGGGCGACGACCGCGAACGCGGTGGCCTGGAGCGTCCACGCCGGCCGGTCGACCCCGAGCAGCACGGCGACGACGAACGCGACGGCGGGCGGCAGGGCGGCGAGGAGCCACCACCGTGACGACCGGCGGGCGATCGTCAGCGAGGCCGCACCGGCGGCGATCCCGATGGCGAAGGGGACGGCGAGCAGGTTCTGGGCGGCGCCGACCGGCGGGATGGTCGTCAGCACGTTCGCCCAGCCGCGCACGGCGCCGGAGACCATGGTGGAGACCGAGCCGGGGCTCGGGAGGACCGGGTCGAGCGGGCGGTCGGCGGCGATCAACCACCGCCCGGCGATGAGGTACACGGCGATCACGGCGACGGTGAGGAGCCCGACCGACCACCGCCGGGCGGCGAAGCCCACCGCCAGGGCGATCCCGGCGGCCAGGCCGATCGCGCCGACGACCAGGTAGCGGACGCCGCCGTAGGTGGGGCCGAGGCCCGACAGGGCGACGAGGCCGAGCAGGCCGAGGCCGGCGACGTCGGCGACGAGCGGTCCGGCGCGGAGGCGTCGCCGGGGTGGGTCGTCGATCGGCAAGTCGGGCGCGGTCACGACGCGATCGTCCACATCAGGTGGGGCAGGTCGTCGAGGGCGCGCAGGGTGGCCAGCACGTGGTCGCCGAGGGGCATGAAGCCGGTGGGGGCGGTGTGGTCGACGCGGACGATCACGACCCGCACGTCGGTCGGCAGCCTCACCGCGGCGGCGCGCAGGTCGGTCACCGTCGCCTGTGAGCCCGACACCAGCACGCCGACGCTGAGGCCGGACACGCTCCGCAGGAGGTGGTCGACGCCCGCACCGAGGCGGCACCGCTCCTCCGGCCCCAGCTCGACGCCGGACAGGGCGTCGAGGAACGGGTTCGGCGTCGTCGAGGGCAGCCGGTCGGTGCCGACGACCGCCGAGAGGTCCTGCTCGTCGGCGAGCGTGCGGCGGCCGATCGATGCCGCGGCCGACACGGCCGTCTCGAACTCGTCCTCGTCGCGGTACGCGCCGCTCGCCGCGTCGACGACGACCGCGAGGTGCGTGCGCCGGGTGTCGACGAACTGGCGGACCATCAGCGTCCCGGTGCGCGCGGTCGTCAGCCAGTGGACGAAGCGACGGTCGTCGCCCGGTTCGTACTCGCGCATCGTGTGGAACGCGACGTCGGCCGGGGCGACGTCGCGGGTCGGCTGGCCCTCGAGGTCGCGGATGAAGCCGGTGCCCAGCTCGGCGAGGCGCACCGTCCGGGGGTGGACGTAGAGCGGCTGGACCTCGGTCCACGCCCGCTCGCGGCGCAGCAGGCCCAGCGGGTCGCCGCGCACCGACGTCGCCGGGCCGACCGGGATGATCGCCCGGCGCCGGGTCGGGAGGATGAAGACCTCCTCGTGGCTCTCGCCGGGCCGCAGCGACGGGACGCCGAACTCGGCGACGCCCTCACCGACGGTCAGCTCCATGGCGTGGCCGAGCGTGCGGCGCGACCCGGCCGCGGTGGCGGTGACGGCGGCCGCGGCCCGGCCCCCGGCCTGCACGCGGGCGGGACGCACGTCGACGGCCACCCGCAGGCGGGTGCGGCCGATCGTGAACGCCGCGCCGGCCGCCAGCACCACCAGCGCGGTGGCGCCCGCGACCGTCAGCTCCCGCCACCCGAGGCGACGGCCGACGAGCAGCGACGCGACGCCGCCCGCGAGCAGCGCCCACGCCAGCGGGGTGACCACGGACGCGGCCCGCTCGGCCCGATCGCGCACCGAGGGGACGGGGCGGGGCGGGGTGCGGGTCGTCCGGGCGGGCAACGGTGGCGGTCCCGGCTCAGGCGGCGGCGCCGACCGGCGGTGGCACGGCGGCGAGGACGCGGCTGATGACGTTGGCGACGGTCGCCCCTGCGAACTCGGCCTCGGGGTCGAGGAGGATCCGGTGCGACAGCACCGCGGGGACCAGCTCCTTCACGTCGTCGGGCAGCACGTAGTGGCGGCCGGCGGCGGCGGCCCACGTGCGGGCGGCCCGGGTGAGCGCGAGGCACCCGCGGAGGCTGACACCGAGGCGGACGTCGGGGTCCTGCCGGGTGGCGGTGGCGATCTGGCTGACGTACGCGAGGATCGAGTCGTCGGCGTAGACCCCACCCGCCAGGGCGATCATGTCGACGACGGCGTCGGTGGTGATCAGCGGTCCGACGGCGGTGCTGCGGTCGCGCGACGACGACTCGCGCAGCACCCGGACCGTGCTCTCCTCGTCGGGGTAGCCGAGGCTGGTGCGGATCAGGAAGCGGTCGAGCTGGGCCTCGGGGAGCCGGTAAGTACCGGCCTGCTCGATCGGGTTCTGGGTGGCGATCACCATGAACGGCGGCCCGATCGGGTGGGTGGTGCCGTCGATCGTGACGTGGCCCTCCTCCATGACCTCGAGCAGCGCCGACTGGGTCTTCGGGGACGCCCGGTTGATCTCGTCGGCGAGCACGACGGTGGCGAACACCGGGCCCTTCCGCAGCTCGAACGTCCCGGTCGACTGGTCGTACACCGTGCCGCCGACGACGTCGGACGGCAGCAGGTCGGGCGTGAACTGGATGCGGTGGTTGTCGCCCTGGACGGTGTTGGCGATCGCCTTGGCCAGCATCGTCTTGCCGGTGCCGGGCACGTCCTCCAACAGGAGGTGGCCCCCGGTGAGCAGGGACGTCAACGCCAGGCGGACGGCGTGGGTCTTGCCCACGACCGCCAGCTCGACGTTGGCGACCATCTTCTGGAACGACTCGGAGAACCAGGCGACCTGTTCGGGTGACGTGGTCATCGGCGGTGCTGCTTTCTGGACGGGGAGGCGGCGCGGATCATCCGCCCCCGGGTTCGAACGGGTCGAGGGAGACCTCGACGGACGGACCGGAGAGGTCGTGGGTGACGTCGCGGATCTGGATCGTCCAGGTCCCCGCGTCGGTGCCGGCCGGGACGATGATCGTGTTGGTGCCGTCGACCGCGACGGGGAGGGGGCCTCCGGGCGCGGGGGTGACGACGACGCGGAAGTCGGTGCCGCCCGCCCCGGCCGGACGCGCCCACTGGAAGGTGATGGTGGCCTGGCCTGTCGGGTTGTCCTCGTCGTCGAGCTCCCGGGTGATCGTGGCGTCGGTGGGCGCGGGCGGGTCGGTCCACGGCACGACCGTGGCGCCGACGGGGTAGGGGAGGCTGCACACCGTGCCCCGGCACGCGGTGACGGTCAGGAGGGTCACCGGCTGACCCGGCGGCGCGGCGACCTCGTGCGGTCCGCCGGTGGCCCGCTCCTCCGTGCCGGTCGACAGGGCGAACACCCAGCGGTCGACCGCCGCCCCGCCGTCGTCGACCGACGCCTCGACGACGACCGACTCGTAGGCGGCGGCGATCGAGGCCGACAGGACCTGCGGGATCTCGTAGAAGTCGACGGTGGTGCGGGCCGGATCCGAGCGCAGGCCGGCGGCGTTGTCGATCGTGACGGTGATCGTCTTGGCCCCGCGCCCGCCGCACACGACGGTGGCCTGGCCGGCGGTCACCTCCTCGGTGGTGCAGTCACCGGTGACCGAGCGGGCCGTCACGGGACGTCCGTTGCCGGACTCGGTCCAGCGCACGACCGCCCGGTCGTCCCCGTCGGTCGCGCTGACCGAGAGGCCCGTCACCGACGGGCGGCCGTAGGGGGTGGCGCACGCGGTCGCCGACGGCGGGCTGGGCGCGTCGGCCTGGTTGTGGGCGACCACCGACGCGCAGATCTCGACGCCGTTGGGCCCGCTGACGACCGCCTCGGTCGTGGTGCCGGCGGTGGTCTGCCCGGTGCTCAGCTCGTAGCGGGTGACCGGCGACCCCGAGGTCGTGCTGGCGTTCCACGTGAACCGCACCTGGCCGGTCGTCTCGGCGCCCGAGGGGATCACGGTGGCGACGAGTGCGGTCGGGGCGTCCGGGGGCGCGTCGGCTCGGACCTCGTTCGACGGGACGCTCGGCGCCGACGCTCCGATGGCGTTGGTCGCGGTGACGGTGAAGCGGTAGCTCGTGTCGTTGCGGACGCCGTCGCCGGCGTCGAGCGTGCACGGGCTGGCGGGACAGGTGCGGCGCACCCCGCCGCCGACCGCCTCGACGACGAAGCCCTCGGGCGGGGAGCCGTTGAAGCTGCCGTTGGTCCACTCGATGCGGATCGTGGCGCTGCCGGTCGCGGTGGCCACCACTCCGGTCGGCGCGTCGGGGCGGCCGGCGACGCGCACGGTGACCACCCCGGAGGTGCGCCGCGGGTTGCCCGGCTGGTCGAGGGCGTCGACGACGAAGTACCGGACGGTCACGTCCCCGACGTGGTCGGCGGGCGACGTGTAGGTGAACGTCGTGCCGTCGACGACGACGAACCCGGGCCCCGCGTCGAGGCGGGCGTCGACCACCTCGAGCCGTCCGACCGCGTTGGCGACGAGGCCGGTGACGTCGACCACGACCGCCTCGCCCTGGCGGGCCGACACCTCCGAGCTGCCCGCGACGAGCGGCGGCGCCTGGCTGGCCGTGACCTCGACGGCGCACGTGGTCTCGTCGCTCGCGCCGTCGGGGTCGGTGACCGTCAGCGGGAACGACACCACGTCGCCGACCCGCGCCTCGTTGGCGGCGGCGACGGCGAGGCGACCCGCCCGGCCGACGGTGAGGGTGACGCCGCGGCGGGTCGCACTGCCGCCGAACGTGAGCTTGGCGTCGTCGTCGAGGTCGAGGTCGCTCGCGTAGCTCCGCAGCTCGATGGCGTCGCCTCCGCCGCCCTGCTCGACGCTGGGGCAGCGCAGGCTGCCGGTCCACTGCGGCGGACGGTTGGCGGGCGACTCGACGTCGACGACGAGCGTGATCACCTGGGCGAGGGGGTTCGGGGCGTCGTCGACGGCGGTCACGTGCACGGTCACCGGGCCGACCCGGTCGCGCGACGACGCCCGGAACACGAGGCGCCCGGCGGAGAGCCGCGACGCGAGGAGGGCGCTGTCGGCCCCCGCCGAGCTGGCCGAGAGGTACGCGACGGCGTCGCCGTCGGGATCCTCGATGTGGTCGTCGAGGTCGACGACGAGCTGCTGGTCGGCGGCGACCGAGAGCGGCGGGGCATCCGGTCGCAGCCGGGGCGGACGGTTGTCGACCGCCCCCGGCACCCGCACGAGGGCGTCGCCGGTGAGGCCGTCCTCGTCGGTGACGCGGTAGCGGACCATCCGTGGCTCGTCCTGCACCTCGACCGTGACCCGGCCGGTGTCGCGGTCGAGGCGCGCACCCCGGCCGGGGTCGACCAGCTCCACGGTGAGCGCGTCGGCGGTGCCGTCGGGATCGAAGTCGTTGGCGACGACGTCGACCTCCAGGCGGGTGTCGCGCCCGGTGAGCTGCGGGTAGTCGATCCGGGCGATCGGTCGGCGGCCGGCGAAGCCCTCGCTCACCGCGACCGCGATGCGGCCGCCCACCGGCTGGGAACGCGCCCCACCGCCGTCGTCGACGTCGACCACCTCGTAGAGGATCGTGCAGCCCTCGGTGGCGTCGGCGGCGAGCGACGTCACCACCCGGTCCTCCTCGACCGTCGCCCGGCACTGGCCCGCGGCCACCGTGACCGAGGCGCCGACGAGTTGGAGCGGGTCGCCGTCGAGGTCGAGGTCGTTGGCCGTCGGGTCGACGGCGACGCTCCGCCCGGGTCGGCCGACGACCTCGTCGGTGACCGCGACCGGTGCGTGGCCGCCGGTGCTCGCGGTGACCTGCACCCGCACCGTCGCCGGTCGGCTCTCCCGTCCGGTGCCGTCGACGATCGTGTACTGGAACGTCTCCTCGCCGCGGAACGTCGGGTCGACCGCCTGGTACACGAGGGCCTGCTCCTCGTGGTCCTCGATCACGTTGCCCCGGATGCCCGCCGTGCCCGCCCGACCCCGGAGGCGGACCCAGTCGCCGTCGGGGTCGGCGCCGTCGAGCGGCACCGGGATCACGACGCGGCCGCCGAGCCGCACCCGGGCCTCGAGGTCCACGGCGACCGGGGCCTCGTCGCCACCCGGGTCGCCGACGCGGACGGTGAACGAGAGCGACTGCGAGTCCCCCGCCGGGTCGCTGACCTCGACCGGCACGGTCACGGTCGTGCCCGGGGCGGCGTCGGCGGGCGGGAAGTAGCGCACCGAGTCGCCGTTGGCGGCCGCCTCGCCGATCGCCGGCTGCTCGGGCACCGAAACGAGCAGCGGGTCGCCGTCGGGGTCGCGGGCGAGGGCGGCGAGCGGCACGGTCGTCACGTCGCCCGCCCGCACGGCGACCGACGGGGCGGGGAGCACCGGGCGCGGCGGCCGGTTGGGGCTCGGCGCCACCACGACGATCGTCACCGACGACCGGGCGGTGAGGGCGCCGTCGGACACGACGTAGGCGACCTCGACGATCAGGCCCGGCTCCGCCGCCGGTGAGGCGTCGGCGACGAACGTGCGGAAGTCGTCGTCCACGCCGAACGCCAACGCCGTCGGCGGCCCGTCCGGATCCACGTCGTCGAGCCCGCGGGTCTCGAGGTGCTCGACGTCGGTGATCGACACGAGCGAGCCGTCGGGGTCGTAGTCGTCGTGGATCGCGTCGACGTCCGCGGTGGCGCCCGACTCGACGACCACGACGTCGGGGCGGGCGACCGGGGGTCGTCGCTCGGGGTCGACCACCCGGACCAGGATCGTGCCCCGCTCGTCGCCGCCGCCGTCCACGGCGTAGGTCAGCAGGTAGTCGCCGGGTCGCTCCGGCGTGAACGTCACCCGGTCGTCGGTGCGCTCGAGGCGGCCCAACCCGCCGACGTCGGACCCGGCCTTGGCTTCGAGCGGGCCGGCGAGGCGGAGGCCGAGGCCGGTCGGGTCGTGGTCGTTGGCCAGCGGTTCGAGCCGGGCGGGGCGGCCGGTGGCGGCCAGCAGGAAGTCGTTGCGCAGCTCGGGGCCGAGGTCGCCGCTGCCCGGCGCGGCGACGGTGACGACCACGCTCAGATCCGCCTCCTGGCCGAACGTGTCGGCGACGGTGACCGGGACGCTCACCGTTCCGGTGCGCCCCGACGCGCGGAACCGGAGTCGCCCGTCGGCGTCGACGTCGACGACGTGGCCCCCCGCGGGCGTGCCGACCGCGGCCAGGTACGTCGGGTCGCCGTCGGGATCCCAGATCGACGGGATCACGTCGTAGGCGATCTCCTGGCCTCCGGCGACGTCGGCGCGCAGCGTGACGCCCGGGTTCGCACGCGGTGGGCGGCCGTCGCCGACGACCACCTCGACCTCGACCGCCGCCCAGTCGCTGACGGCTATGCCGTCCGACGCGCGGTACCGGGCGCGCACGAGGTCCGCGTCGTCCTCGCCGGTGTCGGTGAGGTCGATGACGAGTGAGCGGCCGTCCTCGGCCACGCGGAGGCGGTCGTCGTCGGTGTCGAGATCGGCCACGAACAGCGGGTCCGCGTTCGCGTCGTAGTCGTTGTGGACGACCGGGACCTCGGTGACCCGCCCGGGCCGGGCGCCGAGGCGGTCGTCGCCGGTGTCGTCGACGGCGACGGGTGGCTGCTGGTCGGGGTCGGGTTCGGTCTCCTCGATCACCTCGGACTCCGAGCGCCGCTCCTCGTCCTCGGGCCAGGTCGTGACCCTCCGGAGCTGCCCGTCGACCACGAGGTGGGCGGTGCCGTCCTGGGTCTGGTTGAGCACGACCGCGGGGCCGCCGACGCGGAACGCCCACTGCCCCCCGGACGCCAGGTCGGTCTCGAGCGGGTCGTCGTCGTCGCAGCGGACGACCATGCGGCCCGGGCCGGCGTCGCCCCGCCAGGCGGCGTAGGTGCAGTCGTCGGTCACGACCGGGCGGACCGCGGCGCCGGTGCCCCCGTCGTCGAGGACGGCGGCGTCGCCCGACGCGGCGACCGCGAGCAGCGCGCCGGGGGTGGCCACGATCGTCCGGGCGGCGTCGGGTCCCGGGTGCTGGACGACCGCGCCGTCGCCGAGGTCGACCGGGTCGTGGCCCGCGCGCAGCAGGCGCGTGCCGTCGAGGACGACCGGCTCGTCGCCGAGCAGCGTCAGGCGCAGGTCGCGGTCGCGGGTGCGGGCCGGGCCGACGTCGACGGTGCGCGCCGCGGTGTCGTCGGGCCGGAGCACGTGGGCGGTGCCGGACTCGGGGTCGTAGGCGGCGACCTCCCCGCCGGGCCCCACGGCCAGCACCCCGTCGGGTCCGAGGCGCGCCACCGGCGGATCCTCGACCTCGAGGTGGCCGTCGCGCCCGATGATGCGGAGCGCGCCGTCGGCGAGCGCGGCGACGCGCCCGCCGGCGGCGGCGACCGTGGCCTCGCCGTCGACGAGGACGAGGTCGGGCTCCGACGCGGGGTCGGCGGCGTCGAGGCGCTGGACGCTGGTGGTCGGACCCGGGACGACGATCAGGGCGCCGGCGTCGTCCTGGAGGAGCGTGCCGGTCACGCCCTCCCGCGCGTAGTCGATCTCGGGGATCTGGGTGTTGAGCCGCCCGATGCGGTCGCCGTTGGTGAGCCACACCCCCGACCCGTGGAGGTCGTAGGTGGTGCTCAGCCAGGGCCGGGCGGTGACGATCACGGTCGCCGCCACCGCGAACGTGGCCACGCCCGCGACCACGCGGGTGCGTCGGCTCGTGAGCCGCCTCCGCCAGGCCGTCCGGTTCACCCCGGCACCTCGGCGACGACGAACGAGCGTCGTCCGAACCGCACGGTGCTGCCGGTCGTGGCGCGGGCCTCCCCGCCGGACGGGACCGGGCGGCGCTCACCGCCGTCGTCCTCGACGACGGTGCCGTTGGTCGACGCCCGGTCGGCGATCCAGAGGCCGTCGCCGTCGGCCCACACGGCCAGGTGGGTGCGCGACACCGAGTGCTCGGGGTCGTCCACCGCCACCAGGTCGGTCGGGGCGGGATCGCTCGGGCGGGTCTGCGGCTCGCGCCCGACCAGCAGCAGGCGCCCGGGTTCGAGCGGGTGCTGTTCGCCGGTGTCGAAGCAGAGCAGGACCCGCCGGGCGGTGTCGACGGCGATGGGCGGCCGCTCGACGACCGCCGTCGACGGGTCGACGAACGGGGGGGGCGGCGGGGTCGATGACGGCGGGGGAGGCGGTGTCGGAGGGGACGCCGCGGTCGCCGACGGCGCGGCGGGGGCGGCCGGCACGGCCGGTGGCGCGGCGGGGGTGGCCGGCACGGCCGGTGGCGCGGCCGGGGCGACTTGCACGCCGGGCGCGGCGGCCGCGTCGGCGGGCAGGTGGAGGGGCCGGGCGTACCGGTGCGGTGGGGTGCCCAGGTCGCGCTGCACGGTCGCCAGCACGCCGGGCAGCACGCGGCCGCTCAGGCGCACCCGCACGATCAGGTGGTCCTCCTCGACCGTCGCCGTCCACGCCTCCTGGCGGCGGATGAGGAGGAACAGCAGCCCCACCAGCACCGGCAGGCCGATCACGAAGGCGACGGTCGCCCAGGTCGGGCGGTAGGAGCGGGCGAACTGGAAGCGCCCGGCGCCCACGTTCACACCCCGGTAGCCCGTGCCCCCCACGGCGAGCAGGTGGTCTGCGACCCGCTCGGGCGTCCACCCGGGGCAGTCGACCGTCTCGTCGACGGGGACTCCGGCGCGGGCCACCTCAGCACTCGTCCCGGTTGGTGGCGGGCGGGGAGGGCACGCCGTCGCGCACGGCGGTGACGACGACGCACGGCGACGACCGGTTCGACGTGAAGTCGAAGGCCGTGCGGTTGAACGGCGCGGTGGCCGGCTCACCGTCGATCGTCAGCTCGAAGCTGTCGCTCGCCCGCATCCCCGACGGGGCGTCCCACAGCGCGCGGTACTCGCCGTCGGCGAGGCGCTCGACCCGGACGTTGGTCGGCGCGGCCAGGGCGGCCGCCTCCGACGTCGGCGCGGCCGGATCCGGCGCGTCACCGCCGTCGTCGGAGCCGGCGAGGAAGAACAGGCCGAGGAGGATCGAGAGCAGCACCGCGGTGCCGAGCACGATCGAGGCGAGCACGATCGCGCGGCGAGGGACCGCCGGGTCGGGCGGCTGGGCAGGCGGGCCGAGGGTGCCGGCCGACGCGCCGGTCGGTCCGGCCGGTCGCACCTCCATCGGGACGGTCGGCCGGGCCGGGCGCACCGGGGGCGGGGGCGGGTCGTCCGCGTCGTCGGGCCCCGCGGTGGGCGCGGGTCGGGGTCGGGCCTCGATCAGCTCCCGGGGGGTGGCGGGCGCGGCCTCGGCCCGTGGCCGCAGCGCCTCGGGGGCCTCGATCATGGCGCCGTCGCCCGGCGGGGCCGGTTGCGCCGGTTGGGCCTCGACGACGGTCAGGTCCCTGACCCGGGTCGGCTCGGCGTCGTCGGGGCCGGCCGGGGCGGCGATGGGCTCGTCGTCGCGGACCTCGAACGGCGTCATGTCGAAGCGCTGCTCGACCTCGATGACCTGGAGGGCGCGGGCGACCTCGGCTGCCGACGCCGGCCGGGCCCGGGGCTCCTTCGCCATCGTGTGGGCCAGCAGGCGTTGGAGCGACGCCGGGACGTCGGGGCGGTCGAGGGCGGGAACCGGGGCGCGCTCGATCCGGTCGATCAGGTCGATGCCCTTGTTGGCCCCGTCGGTCTCGAACGGCGACCGCCCACCGGCGAGGAGGGTCCACAGCGTCGCTCCGAGCGAGTAGACGTCGGCCCGCTCGTCGGCGTCCCCCGCGCCGGCGACGACCTCCGGCGGCGACCACGGGATCGACAGGCCCTCGGCGCGGTCGGCGGCGGGATCGTCGGCCGCCAACCCGAAGTCGGTGAGGCCGGGACGGCCGTACTCGCTGGTGAGGACGTTCGGCGGCTTGACGTCACGGTGGAGCACGCCGCTGCGGTGGGCGGTCTCGAGCGCCGCCGCGACCTGTACGCCGACCCGTAGCACCGACGCCACCGAGAAGCGCTCCGAGCGCGACCGCACGAGGAAGTTCGGCCGCGGGTAGTGCTCCATCACGATGTAGGGCAGCCCGTCGTCCGACACCGCCGCCTCGTACACGGTGACGATGTAGGGGTGGGTCGACAGGCGGGCCATCAGGTTCGCCTCGGCGGTGAACCGCTCGACCGCCCGGTCGCCGAGCGCGCCGGGGACGAGCACCTTGATCGCGACCTGCTGGCGCGGGAAGCGACGCTCGTACAGGAACACGTCGGAGAAGCCACCGGAGCCGAGGAGACCGATCGGGTCGTAGCCGTCCAGGTCCGGGGGCGACATGGGGGGGCGGGGTGGCTTCACGGGTCCGGTGGTCTCCTCACGACGTCACCACGAGGGTGAACTCGACCTCGCCGGCGAGGCTGACCCGACCGCCGACCGGGAGCGGGAACGGCTGGTCGGGTCGGAGCCGCTGCGGTTCGCGGCCCGGCAGGGTGACGACGGTGCCGTTGGTGGACCCGCGGTCGATCACGAGCACCTGCCAGCCCTCCAGGCGGACCTCGACGTGGGTGCGGGAGATGTCCATGTCCGGGCTCGGCACGGCGATGAGCTCCGGGGCCTCGCCGCGGACGAGCCCGTTCACCCGCGGCGCCCGCCCGATCAGCATCGGCCGGATCACCGGCACCTCCGTTCCGGTCGAGAACCGGAACCGGCCCAGGTCGAGGGACGTGACCGTCTCGGTCGGAGCACCGTCGAGCGGACGGCCGCACGCGCGGCAGGAGCCCGCGTGGGCGGGGTTCAGGTGGCCGTCCGGGCAGCGGACGGCGAGGTACCGCGGCGCCGTCGGTCCGACGTCGGTGCGGCCCCCGCCCGCTCCACCGGTCAGCCCCACCTCCGAGAGGGCCACGGTGTGGTCGTCGGCGGCGGGATCGTCGGTGCGGGCCGGTCCGGCGACGACGACCGGGCGGCCGTCCGCCGGCGGCGGAGCGCCGGGGACCGTCGCGGCCGGGGCCGGGCCGGCCGGCGCGGGGTGGCCCGACGGCCCGGTCGGTGGCGGCGGGGGTGGGGGCGCGGGCGGCGGCCCGACGGGCTGGGTGTCGACCGGGACCTCGTCGGCGGCGCGGAACACCGGGCGCCCCCACGTCGAGGCCTGGGCGAACGGGGGCGGGGCGGGTGGCTCGGGGGCGGGGCGGTCGAGGCGCACCGGCACGGCCGACCGGTCGCCGACGACGACCGACGCGGCGGGCGCGAGGCCGCGGTCGACCTCGAAGGCGGCGGTCGTCGCGGCCAGTCGGGGTTCGAGCCGGAGGTGGACGGCGCCGCCCGGCGGGACGGCGTGCTCGGTCCAGCTGTGCACCGGCGCGCCCTCCGCGGCGAACGTCGTGGCGCCGCCGTCGTCGATGACCGCCGCCGACACCGCGCCGCGGAGCACGAGGCGACGGTCGTGGTCGGTCGTGCCGACGAGGGCGAGGTCGGGGAGGTCGGCGAACCCGTTGGCGCCGAGGGCGGCCACCGCGTCGCCGAACGAGGCGCGCCCGCGCACGACCGCCCAGAGGCGGCGCACGAGCGGATCGTCCGGCCCGGCGCGGAGCAGCACGATCACGTCGTCGCCGACCACCGCGATGCCCGAACCCGGGGTGACGTGCACGCCGGCCGGCACGGTCACGGCTTCGCCCCCTCGTCGGCACCGGGCTCGTCGTCTCCGGGCTCCTGGGGTTCGGCGAGGTCGGTGGGCATGGCTTCGATCAGCGGCGTCACCGGCGGGTCGTCGGGGGTGTCCTCGGGGGCGAGGTCGTCGGGCACCGCGGCGATCGCCGTCGCCGCGTCGGGGGGCGCCTCGTCGGCCGGGCCCCCGGTGGTGGGCACGCGGGCGATCAGGTACCGGGTGGTCGGCTCGGGCACCGGGTGGACCCGCTCCCACGCCGGGGCCCGGCCGCGACCGGGGACGAAGGCGTCGTGGCCATCGCCCCGGCGTCGGCGCCACCACCGCGGTCGCGGCCGGGCGGCCGCTCCCTCCGGGGTGTCGGGCACCGACACCACGTCGACGACCACCGCGGTGACGTTGTCGTTGCCGCCGGCGTCGAGCGCCCGGTCGACCAACCTTCGGGCGGCCACCTCGGGCCGGTCGGCGGCCGCGAGCACCTCGGCGATCTCGTCGTCGTCGAGCTCGCTGGTGACCCCGTCGGAGCACAGCAGGAAGCGCTCGTCGGCGACGACGGTCCGCACCCAGTAGTCGGCGCGCACGGTATCGGCCGCGCCGAGGGCGCGGGTGACGACGTTGCGGTGCGGGTGGGTCCGCGCCTCGGTGAGGTCGATCTCGCCCATGTCGACGAGGTCCTGCACGTAGGAGTGGTCGTGGGACAACCGCTCGAGCCGCCCGTGGGCGAACCCGTAGGCGCGCGAGTCGCCGACGTTGAACACCAGCCACGCCGGCGGGCCCCCGTCGTCGACGAGGGCCAGGCCGACGACCGTCGTGCCCATCGCCGCCCCGCCCTCGACGGCGCGCCGGAGCAGGCCGTTCACGTTCCGGACCTCGGACGCGATCGCCTCGGTGGTGGTCGGGCCGTCGTCGACGAGCCCCCGGAGACGCTCGACGGCCAGCGCGCTGGCCACCTCGCCGGCCTCGTGGCCACCCATGCCGTCGGCGACGACGAACAGCGGGGGCTCCGTGAGCAGGGAGTCCTCGTTCAGCGCGCGGACGTGGCCGATCTCGGACAC
Organism: Acidimicrobiales bacterium; assembly: GCA_012730075.1. GTDB lineage: Bacteria > Actinomycetota > Acidimicrobiia > Acidimicrobiales > Iamiaceae > Iamia. The sequence goes on from JAAYBP010000057.1 coordinate 18,997, forward strand.
GGCCGCCCAGGAGACGACCGGCCCGCCGCATGGCGCCGCCTGAGTCACCGTTCCAGTCTGCCTCACGACGTCATCCTCGCGGCGTGGTGCCCACGGGTGTAGATCGGCCGTCGCGGGCCCGAATTGATGTCTCGGCGCCCCGTTGCCTCACGGTCTCGCGGTCGCGGCCGACGGGAGCGGGTGCCCTTGTGGAACCTGTACCAGGAGCTCCAGATCGGGAACCTGCGCGCCCAGCAGCGCGGGATGGAGCAGAGCGCGACCGGACGTCACGAGAACCTGCGCGAGCAGGTGTGGCGGCTCGAGGACCGCTTCGAGCGCCTGCTGATCGTGACCGAGGCGATGTGGGAGCTGTGCTCCGAGCGGCTCGGCATCACCGAGGACGAGCTGTCGGCCCGGGCCGCGGCGATCGACACCCGCGACGGCGCGATGGACGGCCGCCGGGCGCCGGAGCGGCGCACGTGCCCGGAGTGCGACGCGGCGGTGCCCCAGGGTCGACCGACGTGCGTGTTCTGCGGCGCGAGGGTCCCCGGCGCGGAGTCGCCGCTCGACCAGGTCTGACCC
>JAAYBP010000406.1 GCA_012730075.1 Acidimicrobiales bacterium
GGCCCCGGGCTCGCCTTCGGCTCGCCCTCTAACGGCTGCGGGGAGCGGCCCGGACGCCCTCTATCCTCCCGGCCATGCCCGAGGCGACCCCGATCGAGGTCCGGGCGGACGACCTCGCCCGCATCCGCTACGACGACGACGGCCTGGTGCCGGCGATCGTCCAGGAGCACGGCACCGGCCTCGTGCTCACGCTCGCCTGGATGAACGAGGCGACCCTCCGCCGCACGCTCAGCGAGGGCCGCACCGTGTTCTGGAGCCGGTCCCGCCAGGAGGAGTGGCGCAAGGGCGACACCAGCGGCGACCGCCAGTGGGTGCGCCGCGCCGCCTACGACTGCGACGGCGACGCCCTGCTCTTCGAGGTCGAGCAGGAGGGGGCGGGCGCGTGCCACACCGGCGCCCGCTCGTGCTTCTTCCGGGACTTCGGCGGGCCGGACGGGCCGGAACCCTCGGAGGCGCCGGCGTGACCGCCGTGAACGGCCTCCCGGTCCGGCCGTGACCGTCCCGTGATCCGCCCCGACCGCGCGACCTTCGCCGACCTCGCACGCGACCACGCGGTCGTGCCGGTCTGGCGCGAGCTGCTCGCCGACCAGGTCACACCGGTGTCGGCGTTCCGCCGCCTCTGCCCCGAGGGCGAGCCCGGCGCCCTGCTGGAGTCGGTCGAGCACGGCGAACGCTGGGGCCGGTGGTCGTTCGTCGCCCGCCGGCCGCTCGCCACGATCACCGCCCGCGGGCTGGGCGTCACCGTCGACGGCGCCGACGGCCACCTGGTCGAGGGCATCCCGCGCGACCGGGGGATGCTCGCCGCCGTCGAGGCGGTGCTGGCCCGGGCGGCGTCGCCCCGTGGCCTCGACCTCCCGCCGCTGCACGGGGGGCTGCTCGGCTACCTCGGCTACGACGTCGTGCGCGAGGTCGAGCGCCTGCCCGACGTCCCGGCCGACGACCTCGGCCTGCCCGACGCCTCCCTGTCGGTCATCGGCGAGCTGGCCGCGTTCGACCACTGGCGCCAGCGGGTGACGCTCGTCGTCAACGTTCCGGTCGCCCCGGGCGCGACGCCCGACGAGGTCGACCGGCTCTACGACGAGGCCCTCGCCCGGCTCGACGGCCTGGCCCGCGACGGCGCCCGCCCCCTCGACGAGATCCTGCTCGACCCGCCGACCGGCGCCGATGAGCTCGACGGCGTCACCTCGACCATGCCGGGCGACGCCTACCGGGGCGCGGTCGACGTCGCCAGGGAGCACATCCTCGCCGGCGACATCTTCCAGGTCGTGCTGGCGCAGCGCTTCGACTTCGAGCTGGGCGCCGACCCGTTCGACGTGTACCGGGTGCTCCGCCAGGTCAACCCGAGCCCGTACATGTACTTCGTGCGGACGCCGGAGGTCACCCTGGTCGGCTCGTCGCCCGAGCCCCTCGTGCGGCTCCGCGACGGCACGGTCGTCTCGCGGCCGATCGCCGGCACCCGCTACCGGGGGGCCACCGAGGAGGAGGATCGTCGGTTGGGGGCCGAGCTGATCGAGCACCCCAAGGAGATCGCCGAGCACGTGATGCTGGTCGACCTGGCCCGCAACGACGTGGGACGGGTGGTGCGCTACGGCACGTGCCGGGTCGACGAGATGATGACCCTCGAGCGCTACAGCCACGTGATGCACCTGACATCGCAGGTGTCGGGCGAGCTGGCCGAGGGGCGTACCCCGATCGACGTGCTGCGCGCCACCATCCCGGCGGGGACGCTGACCGGCGCGCCCAAGGTGCGGGCCATGGAGATCATCGACGCCCTCGAACCGTCCAAGCGCGGTCCCTACGGGGGCGTCGTCGGCTACGTCGACCTCGACGGCGCGGTCGACACCGCGATCGCCATCCGCACGATGGTGTGCCTGCCCGACGGGCGGGCCTCGGTGCAGGCCGGGGCGGGCATCGTCGCCGACTCGGTGCCCGAGCACGAGGACCTCGAATGCCGCAACAAGGCCCGGGCCCTGCTCACCGCGGTGCCGGCCGCCCGGCGGATGACCGAGGCGCGACGGGCCGCCGAGGCGACAGACTGAACCCGTGAGCGACCGAACCCGAACGGGGGACCGATGACCGTCTTCGTCGCCCGGATCCGCCGCGACGTGGTCACCCTGGCGGGCCCCGACACGGTCGCGTTCCTCCAGGGTCAGCTCAGCCAGGACGTCGCCGCCCTCGACGTGGGTGACACGGCGTCGTCCTTCCTCCTCCAGCCGACCGGCAAGGTCGACGCCTGGCTGCGCGTCGACCGGGCCGCGCCCGAGACGGTGCGCCTCGACGTCGACCCGGGCTCCGGCGCCGCGGTGGTCGCGCGCCTCGAGCGGTTCAAGCTCCGGACGCGCACCGAGATCACGCTCGACGAGGCGGTGCCGGTGCTCGCCGTCCGCGGCGCGGAGGTGATCGACGGCGTGCCGACGATGTGGCCGGGCCCCGGCTCGGACGTGTTCGACGTCGCCGACGACTTCCTTCCGAGCGACCTGCCCGTCGGCACGCTCGACTACGACGACGAGGGCCTCTACGAGGGGGCCCGGATCGCGGCGGGCGTGCCCCGCATGGGTGCCGAGATCGACGAGGGCACGATCCCGGCCGAGCTGGGCGCGTGGGTGGTCGAGGCGTCGGTCAGCTTCAGCAAGGGTTGCTACACGGGCCAGGAGCTGGTCGCCCGCATCGACAGCCGCGGCGGCAACGTCCCCCGCCACCTGCGCGTCGTCGAGATGGACGGCCTGCCGCCGGGCGTCGGGGCCGAGGTCGTGGTCGACGGCCGGGTCGTCGGCGCCCTCACCAGCGAGGCGATCGACGCCGGCGGTCGCAGCGTGGGGCTGGCGCTGGTCCACCGGTCGGTCGAACCACCCGCCCCGGCCGAGGTCGGTGGCGTGCCGGCGACGGTCCACGCCCCTCCGCTCGCGCCGGACTGATCGGCCCGCGCCGTGGCCCCGGCCGAAGACCACTACGAGGTGCTCGGCATCGGGTCGGGGGCCGACCCCGCCGAGATCCGCCGCGCCTACGTGAAGCAGGCCCGGCGCTTCCACCCCGACGCCCACGCGGGGCGGACGGCGGCCGAGCGGGCCCACGCCGAGCGACGGATGCGGGACGTGAACGAGGCGTGGCGGGTGCTGTCGGACCCCGGTCGGCGCCGCGCCTACGACGAGCGGCGCACGCTGGCCGATCCGCCCCGCGCCTCGCGCGCCCGCCCGGCCGGGCCCGGCTGGCGGCCGCGGGTCGACGACGACGGGTGGATGCACGACTACGCCGCCTGGCGCGACGAGACCGACGTGCTTCCCCCCGACCCGCCGGGCGAGCGACGCCCGGTGAGGATCCTGCCCGCCGCCATCCTCGCCCTCGGCGCGGCCGTGGCCCTGCTCGGCACGATCCTCACGTCGCGGCCGATGCTCGCCGTCGCGTTCATGCTGGCGGGCATCTCGCTCGCCCTGTGGGTGTGGCTGCCGATGGCAGAGCTGGCCCGGGGGCGGGCGAGCGACGCCGCCGCCGACCGTCGGGCCCGGCCGGGCAACCGCTAGACCGGCGGGGCAGCCGCTAGAAGGGACGCCGTGGCCACCTACCTCGATCGGATCGTCGACGCCCACCGCGAGGCCGCCCGGGCCGACCGCCGCCCGCGCGGGAAGGTCGAGGAGGCGGCCGAGCGGGCCATGGAGGACGGGCCCGCGCGGGGTCTGCGGGCGGCGCTGGCCGCCGACCACGCGGCCGGGAACCTGGCGGTCGTCGCCGAGATCAAGCGCCGCTCGCCGTCGAAGGGCGACCTCGCCCCCGACCTCGTCGCCGGGCGGGTGGCCGAGGCCTACGCCGAGGGGGGCGCCGCCGCGCTGAGCGTGCTCACCGACGTCGACTTCTTCGGCGGCTCGCCCGCCGACCTGCGCGAGGCCCGCGGCGCGGTCGATCTCCCGGTGCTCCGCAAGGACTTCACCGTCGTCGAGGCCGATGTCCTCGACGCCCGGGCGATGGGGGCCGACGCCGTGCTGCTGATCGTCGCGGCGCTCGACGACCACGAGCTGCGCGACTTCCACGCCATCGCCCGCGAGGTCGGCCTCGACGCCCTCGTCGAGACGCACGACGAGGCCGAGGTCGAGCGGGCGCTCGCCGTCGGCGCCGACCTGATCGGGGTCAACCAGCGCGACCTGACGACGTTCGAGGTCGACACCGACCGGGCGGTGAGGGTCGCACCGGAGATCCCCGAGGGCGTGGTCCGGGTGGCCGAGTCCGGTGTCCGGGGTCCCGACGACGCCCGTCGCCTGGCCGCCGCGGGCTACCACGCCGTGCTCGTGGGCGAGTCGGTCGTGACCGACGCCGACCGCTCCGCGGCCGTCGCCGCCCTCCGCGCCGCCCGCCGGGCCACCGACCCCGACGCCGGGTAGCCCGTCCCGCCGGATCACCGCGGCGCCGCCGCGGCTCCCGGTCCGGCGATCTGCGCGTCGGCCGCGAGTCGAGATCGGTGCGGGGGGCGGAGGGGCGCTCCCGTAGCATCCCGACCGTGTTCGTGAAGGTCTGCGGAGTGACGAGCGAGGAGGATGCCCTGCTCGCGGTGGCCATGGACGCCGACGCGGTGGGGTTCAACTTCGTGTCGGGCTCGCCCCGCCAGATCTCCCCGTCGGTGGCGCGCGACATCGTCCGGCGACTGCCCGCGGAGGCGATCGCGGTGGGCGTGTTCCGCAACGAGGCGCGTGAGCGGGTCGTGTCGATCGTCCACGAGGCCGGTCTGCGGGGGGCCCAGCTCCACGGCCACGAGTCGCCCGAGGACACCCGGTGGATCGCCGAGCGGGTGCCGCTCGTGATCAAGGCCTTCGCCGCCGGTGAGCCGGCCCTCGACCGGGTCGCCGAGTACGGCACCGACGTCGTGATGGTCGACGGGCGACGGCCCGGCAGCGGCGAGACCTACGACCTCGACCTGGTCCCGACCCTGCCGGACGGCATGCGCCTGATCCTGGCCGGCGGCCTGACCCCCGACAACGTCGCCGACGCCGTCGCCCGCGTGCGGCCGTGGGGCGTCGACGCCGCGTCGGGCGTCGAGCGCGACCCGGGCAGCCCGGGCGGGCGGAAGGACCCGAGCAAGGTCCGCCGGTTCGTCGCCCACGCCCGGGCCGCCGCGCCCGAGTGGGAGCCCGACGTCGACCCGCGCCCCTACGACTGGACCGACGACACGTGACCGCCGAGCCACCACCGCCGCCGTCAACGCCACCACCGACGCCACCGTCGGCGATGGCCGAACCCGACGCGGCCGGCCGCTTCGGCCGCTTCGGCGGTCGGTTCGTGCCCGAGACGCTCATCCCCGCCCTGGCCGAGCTGGAGGCCGCGTTCCGCGACGCGTGGGCCGATCCCGCGTTCCGCGCCCGGCTCGACGGCCTCCTGCGCGACTACTCGGGCCGCCCCACTCCGGTCACCGAGTGCGAGAACCTCTCCGAGCGCCTCGGCCTCCGGCTGCTGCTGAAGCGCGAGGACCTGAACCACACCGGATCGCACAAGATCAACAACGTCCTCGGCCAGGCGCTGCTGGCCCAGCGCATGGGCAAGACGCGGGTCATCGCCGAGACCGGCGCCGGTCAGCACGGGGTCGCCACCGCCACCGCGGCCGCCCTGCTCGGCCAGGAGTGCCTCGTCTACATGGGCGAGGTCGACATGGAGCGCCAGGCGCTGAACGTGTTCCGCATGCGCCTGCTCGGCGCCGAGGTCCGCCCGGCGCTCACCGGCAGCCGCACCCTGAAGGACGCCGTCAACGAGGCGATGCGCGACTGGGTCGCCAGCGTCGAGACCACCCACTACTGCCTGGGCACGGTGATGGGCCCCCACCCGTACCCGTGGATGGTGCGCGAGCTGCACCGGGTGATGGGCGACGAGGTCCGCGAGCAGTGTCGGGCGTTGCTGGGCGGCGACGACCCGGACGTGGCGGTGGCCTGCGTCGGTGGCGGGTCCAACGCGGCGGGGCTGTTCTCCGGCTTCGCCGACGCCCGCACCCGGCTGGTCGGCGCCGAGCCGGCGGGCGGGGCGGCGGTCGGCAAGGGCGTTCCCGGCGTCGTGCACGGTTCGAAGTCGTTCCTGCTCCAGGATGAGTGGGGTCAGGTCGTCGAGGCCGAGTCGATCTCCGCCGGGCTCGACTACCCGGGGGTCGGGCCCGAGCACGCCCACCTGGCCGACGTCGGCCGGGCGGAGTACCACCCGGTGACCGACGAGGAGGTGCTCGACGCGTTCGTCACCCTGAGCCGCACCGAGGGCATCATCCCGGCGCTGGAGTCCGCCCACGCGGTGGCCTGGGTGATCCGCGAGCGGGAATCGCTCGCCGGGCAGACGGTGGTGGTCTGCCTGTCGGGGCGGGGCGACAAGGACGTGCAGCAGGTGTCCGCGATGCTCGGCGACGCCGCGGGCGCCGATCGGGGCCTGCGGTGAGGGCGCCCGACGGCTTCCTCGAGGCGCACCTGCGGGCCCGGCGCGACGAGGGCCGCAAGCTGCTCGTGCCCTACATCACCGGCGGGATCGACCGGCGCTGGATCGACCTCGTGCGGGCCGCCGCCGACGCGGGGGCCGACGCGGTCGAGATCGGCATCCCGTTCAGCGACCCGGTGATGGACGGACCGACGATCCAGGCCGCGTCCGACGTCGCCCTGGCCGACGGGGCCACGCCGGGGTCGATCCTCGCGGACGTGGCCGAAGCCGACGTCGGCATCCCGCTCGTCGTCATGACGTACTTCAACCTGGTGTTCCACCTCGGCGTCGAGCGCTTCGCCGCCGAGGCGCGCCAGGCCGGCATCTCCGGCGTGATCCTGCCGGACGTGCCGCTGGAGGAGATGGGGGAGTGGGCGCCGGCCGCCGAACCCGCCGGGATCGAGACCGTGATGCTGGCCAGCCCGCTGACCCCCGACGACCGGCTGCCCCGCCTGGTCGCCGCGTCCCGGGGCTTCGTGTACGGGGTGGCGCTGCTCGGCGTCACCGGCGAGCGGGCGACGGTCGGTGAGCACGTCGCGCCCCTGGCCGCGCGCATCCGAGCCGCCACCGACCTGCCCGCGCTGATGGGCTTCGGCGTGTCGACACCCGCCCACGCCACCGAGGTGGCCGGCCACGCGGACGGCGTGA
>JAAYBP010000058.1 GCA_012730075.1 Acidimicrobiales bacterium
AGGAGAGCGGCGGCACCGCGGCGAGCGAGCTGGTCGGCGACGAGTGGCTGGTGCTCTGGACGCTCGGCGCCCGCTCGGGGAAGGTCCGCAAGACGCCGCTGGTCCGCATCGCCGACGGCGAGGGCAGTTACGCGGTGATCGGATCGCAGGGCGGGGCGCCGACCAACCCGCAGTGGGTCCACAACCTGCGCGCCCACGGCGTGGCCCGGGTCCAGGACGGCCCCGACGTCCGCGACTTCGCCGTCCGCGAGGTCGACGGCGACGAGAAGTCCGCCTGGTGGGCCCGCGCCACCGCCGTCTGGCCCGCCTACGACGAGTACCAGGCCGCCACCGACCGCACGATCCCGCTCTTCGTCCTCGACCCGACGCCCTGATCGCCCGCCGCGCCGGCCTCAGGTCCCGACTCGTCCCACCTCGACGTCGGGATCGGATCCCTCGACCGGGACCACGGCGGCCTCGGCCTCGACGGCGGCCTCCACGGCGGGCTGACGGCGACCGCCGGCCGCGAGCCAGCAGCCGGCGAGGATCACCGGGAAGCCGAGCAGGAGCCCGGCCGTCATCGGCTCGTCGAGCACGACGATGCCGAGCCCGAGGGCCACGACCGGGTTGACGTAGGTGAACAGCGTCGCCCGCGACGGCCCCGCCTCGGCGATCAGCGCGAAGAACACGACGAAGGCGATCGCGGTGCAGATGACGGCCAGGGCCACCAGCGCGGCGATGCTGCGGGTGGTCGGCGCGCCCTGCTGGGTGATCAGGGCGATCGGCAGGTACACGACGCCGACCGCGGCCAGCGAGAGCGAGATCGATCCGAGCGGCGGGACGTCGCGCAGCCCCCCGGCGACGATGAAGGGGGCGATGGCGTAGAGCACCGCCACCAGCAGCACCTCGGCGATGCTGACCGCGTCGACGCGGCCGTCGCCGCCGCTGCTCCACACGATGAGCGCGACGCCCGCGAACCCGATCAGCAGCCCGCCCATGCGCGCCGCCCGCAGCACGCCGCGGTCGCCGCGGGCCAGACCGACGAGCGCGCTGAACAGCGGCACCGTGGCGACGAGCAGCCCGGTCAGCCCCGACGGCAGGGTCTGCTCGGCGTGGCTCAGCAGCATGAACGGCCCCGCCATCTCGATCGCCCCGAACGCCAGCACCCATCGCCACCGGGCGAGCGCCGGGCGCAGCGCCCCCCGGTGCACGGCGAGCGGGAGCAGCAGCGCGGCGCCGCCGAGCGTGCGCCCGGCGACCACGGCTGCCGGCGCGAACGAGTCGACCGCCTCCTTGATGAACAGGTACGGCACGCCCCACAGCAGCGACATCGCCGCGAAGAGCACCCACCCTCGTCGGGTCACGAACGGAGCATCGGTCGGGTCACAGGGGGCCAAGTATGGCCACGCCGCCCCCGAACCCCGCTCTCCTCCGACATCCGGTGGCGACTCACCCCGCGGGCGGGTTCTCCACTCCTAGCCGGCGCGCGAGAGGGCGTGGAGCGCGCCGAGGTGGTGCACCTCGTCCTCGCTGACGCCCCACTCGGTCGCCAACGCCCTCAGGTCGGCCGTGTCCGAGTCCCGCCAGGTGACCTCGATCGTGCACGGTCCATCGTTGGCCGGAGGCTCCAGCGGAGGCGTGACCGCTCCTGCGGCTTCATCCGCGATGAGCAGCTGCACGCCGAGCGCGACCCAGCCCGGCGGTGACGTCCCGAGGTCATCGGCGGCGGCGTCGATCGCATCGCAGGTGGCCTGGTCGAAGCCGGCCGTGAAGGTGCTGCGGGCGAACGGGTGGGCCGGGTCGCTCGCGAGGATGCCGTCGAGCCAGGCGTCGATGTCGTCGTTCCACCCTCCGACACTCCGGGTCAGCACGTGCCCCCCGATGGGATACACCAACGCCCGGTGCGGCGAGCCGGGCTGGGCCGCGACGGCCTCGTTGAGGGCCCCGTAGACGAAGCGGCAGTTGTTGTCGTACCCCGCCGCGGCCGCCACCGGGATCACCGGCTTGTTGCCCCCGCAGTACTCGTCATGCTTGCCGACGAGGCTGTAGATCGGGACGTCGACGTAACCGTCGGCGATGGCGTTCTCCGGCAGGAGTGATAGGTCGCTGGCGAAGGGTCCGACCTTCTCCTGCACGGCGGCCAGGTCGAACTCCGGATCGGCGTTCATCGGGGTGATGCCCGCCTCGAAGACGGGCACGATGCGCTCGGTCATGACGTAGGAGTCCATCACCGCACCGGTCAGGCGGATGCCCTCCCGGGCGTAGGCGTAGCTCAGCGCCCAGGCACCGACCGATCCGGAGCTGGCGCCGTGAACGAAGACGTGGGTGGTCGGGTAGGTCTCCGACCCGGTGACGAAGTCCGTCGCCGCCATGTTCGCCGAGAGCCCGTCGACCGTGTCGGTCCCGCCCCAGTTCGGGTTGTGGGGGTACAGGCGGGTGCTGTCACCGGCGTAGAGGTCGTGGTCGCAGTACGACGGGACGAGGACGCGGTAGCCCTCGAAGATCCGCCGGGCGATCAGCGTGTCCTTGAGGTCACCCGTGGTCGGGACGACCACCTGGCTGGTGACGAAGCTCAACAGGTAGCTGAACGACTCGGGCAGGATGGCGGCCCCGCCGTGGTAGTCGCCGTCGGCGTCGAAGTGGCCCACGCCACCACCCCGCAGGAAGATCCACAGCGGTGCCTCCGAACCGGGTGCGTCGAGCGGTTCGATCACGACGAAGGTGAAGTACCCGCTCTTGCCGCATCGGTAGGCGTTGTTCCGGTAGTGGTCGACCTTCGCGGTGTGACCGTCGATCTCGATCGTCGTGGTCGTCAGGAGCTCGATCTCACCGGTGGTCCTGGGCACCGGGAACAGGCACCCGGTCGCGGCGACCGCCACCAACAACGCCACCACGAACAACCGTTGCCGCGCGCCTACGAGCATCGTGGTCCCCCTGCGTCGAAGCGGTCGTTGCGGTGACGGTAGTGCAGACATGGCTCCGCGTTGGCCCGGGTCTCCCGGACCCACGCCCCTCGGACGACCGGTATCCCGGTCAGATGTCGTAGTAGAGGGTGAACTCGTAGGGGTGGGGGCGGAGGCGCAGGGCGTCGACCTCGTGGGTGCGCTTGTAGCGGATCCAGGTGTCGAGCAGGTCGTCGGTGAACACGTCGCCGGCTCGGAGGAAGTCGTTGTCGGCCTCCAGGGCGTCGAGCGCCGCCTCCAGCGACCCGGGCACCTGCGGCACGTTGGCCAGCTCCTCGGGTGGGAGGTCGTAGAGGTCCTTGTCGACCGGCTCGGGGGGCTCGATCCGCTGCTCGATGCCGTCGAGCCCGGCGAGCAGCATGGCGGCGAAGGCGAGGTACGGGTTGCACGTGCTGTCGGGGCACCGGAACTCGACCCGCTTCGCCTTGGGCGACAGGTTGGCGAGCGGGATGCGGCACGACGCCGACCGGTTGCGCTGGCTGTACACGAGGTTCACCGGGGCCTCGTAGCCCGGCACCAGCCGCTTGAAGCTGTTGGTCGTCGGGTTGGTGAGCGCCAGCAGCGCCGGGGCGTGGTGGAGGATCCCGCCGATGTACCAGCGGGCGAGATCGGACAGCCCGGCGTACCCGGTCTCGTCGTAGAACAGCGGCTCGCCGCCCTTCCAGAGCGACTGGTGGACGTGCATGCCCGAGCCGTTGTCCTCGAACACCGGCTTCGGCATGAACGTCAGGCTCTTGCCCGCCGCCCACGCCGTCGACTTGAGGACGTACTTGAACGTCATCAGCTTGTCGGCCATCGACAGGAGCGTGTCGAACCGGATGCCGATCTCGCCCTGACCGCCGGAGGCGACCTCGTGGTGGTGCAGCTCGACGGGCACGCCGACCCGCTCGAGGTTGAGGGTCATCTCCGAGCGCAGGTCGTGGAAGTGGTCCATCGGCGGCACCGGGAAGTAGCCCTGCTTGGTGCGGGGCTTGTAGCCGAGGTTGGGTCCCTCGTCGCGCCCGGTGTTCCAGGAGCCCTCCTCGGAGTCGACCGAGTAGAAGGACGCATTGGGGGTGGTGGCGAAGCGGACGTCGTCGAACACGAAGAACTCCGGTTCGGGACCGAAGTAGGCGGTGTCGGCGATGCCGGTGGAGTACAGGTGCTGCTCGGCCTTGCGGGCGATGTAGCGGGGGTCGCGGCTGTAGCTCTCGCCGGTGACCGGGTCGGCGACGAAGCAGTGGAGCACGAACGTCGGGTGCGGCCGGAACGGGTCGAGGTAGCCGGTGTCGGGGTCGGGCACGAGGATCATGTCCGACTCCTGGATCTGCTGGAACCCTCGGACCGACGACCCGTCGAAGGCGTGGCCGGTCTCGAAGTGGGCCTCGTCGAGCTGGTCGACCGGGATCGTCACGTGCTGCATGACGCCCGGCAGGTCCGAGAACCGGAAGTCGACGAACTGCACGTCGTGCGCGGCGATCAGGTCTAGGACCTCGGCCGGGGTGCGCTGCTCCACGGTTCCTCCAGGGACGGCGACTCGGGGGCGCCCGACCCTACCGCCGGGCGGGATGTCGTCCGGGCGGGCGCATCGCCTGCGTCGGGCCCGGCCCCGGTAGAGGCCGGGAAGCGCGAGATTTCGCCCGGTTCGGGTTGCGGTGGGTACATGTGTTCGTGTAGGGTGTCGTCACGCTCTTCGAGGACCAGAGCGCAACTCGGTCCTCCGATCCACTTTCGTCCCCGCCCCTCGCGTTCGAGTGGCCGGGAAGATTCCGAGGGAGAACCCTCCGGCCGGTCCTTCGGTCGTTCGGGTTCGTCGTCTCCCCGTGGAGGTGAGCGTTGTGAGCCAGGTGCACGACACCACGACGGCTGAAGCCCTCGATGCGCTGTCCGCCTCGGTGGATGCCCTGCTCGCCGCGGGGGTGGCGCCGTTCGATGTGGATGACGCGCGGGTTCTGATCGGTGAGGTGGAATCTCTGGCCCGGCGGGTGCGGGCGGTGCAGGTCGAGCTGGTCGATGCGATCGACCGCAGCGGTGTGCACCGGGTCG
>JAAYBP010000407.1 GCA_012730075.1 Acidimicrobiales bacterium
GCCAGCTCGAGTACATCGACGAGCTGGAGGCCCAGGAGGACGATCCCGACCAGCTCGAGCACCTGTTCAAGCTCGACCACATGGCGACCCGCATGCGCCGCAACGCCGAGTCGCTGCTGGTGCTGGCCGGCGCCGAGCCGAGCCGTCGCCGCGGCAACCCGGTGCCGATGAGCAAGGTCTCCCTGGCCGCCGTCGGCGAGATCGAGCACTTCGCCCGGGTCGACCTGCTCGACGTCGAGGAGGCCGAGGTCGTCTCCAACGCCGCGGCCGACATCGCCCACCTGCTGTCGGAGCTGATGGAGAACGCCACCCAGTTCTCGCCGCCCGACGCCCGGGTCGAGGTCGTCGGCCACCGGACCTCCGGCTCCTACACCCTGTCGATCAGCGACCAGGGCATCGGGATGTCGCCCGACCAGCTCACCGAGGCCAACGAGCTCCTCGCCCGACCGCCGCTGCTCGGCCTCACCCTGGCCCGCACGCTCGGCTTCATCGTCGTCGGCCGGCTCGCCGCCCGTCACGGCATCACCGTGCGCCTGGTGTCGTCGCCCGCGGGCGGGATCACCTCGATCGTGACCCTTCCGAGCAACGTGCTGGTCGACGCCGCCCCCCGCCTCGACCTCACCGGGCCCGCCCCCTCGACCGGTGGTGAGCCCAAGCCGGCCCCCACGCAGAAGGTCGACACCCCGTCGTCGATCCTGCCGCCGTTCGAGTACTACAGCGGCCCGATCGACGACGACCCCGTCCCCGCCGACGGGGTCCCCGCCACCTTCGCCGAGGCCGTGCCCACCGCGGACGCCCTCGACGAGGAGCTGTCCCGGGTCACCGAGGTGGAGCCGGCGCCGCTCGCCTCGGCCCCCCGGCTGGTCGGCCCCGAGCCGCTCCCCGACGAGGCCGCCCCGATCGCCCGGGCCACCCCGCTGTTCGGCCCGTCGGACCGCCCCGCGCCCGCCGGTCCCGAACCGCTGCCCACCCGCGAGCCCACCGGCCCCCGGCTCTTCGGCACCGCCCCTGGCGACGCGCCGGGCTCGCTGCCCAGCCGCACCCGCGGGGCGACGGCGCCCCCGGTGCCGCCGTCGGTCCGTCGTGCGCCCGCCGACGGCACCGCCCCGGCCAACGGGAGCGAACCGGCCAACGGGAGCACCCCGGCCGACGGGAGCACCCCGACGGCCCCGGCCGGCCCCGAGCTGACCTCGGCCGGGCTGGTGAAGCGGGTCCCTCGGCGGGCCGGCGCCAACCGTGCGGTCCCCGGCTCCGACGGACCCTCCCGGGCCGCGACCACCTCGACCCGTTCGCCGGAGGAGGTGCGGTCGATGCTCTCCCGGTTCCACTCGGGCAAGCAGCGGGCCGGCCTCAGCCCCGTCCCGACCGACCCCGACACCTCACCCTCGAAGGACTCCTGATGTCGATCAGCAACGAAGCCCGCAACGTCAACTGGCTCATCAACAGCTTCGTCGAGCGCGTGCCCGGCGTCAGCGAGGCCGTCGTCGTCTCCGCCGACGGGCTGCCGATGGCCGTGTCGCAGGGCCTCGACCGCGACGCCGCCGACCGCTTCGCCGCCGTCGCCTCGGGCTTCATCGGCCTGGCGTACGGCGCGGCGGGCCGGTTCGGTGGTGGCCAGGTCACCCAGATCATCATCGAGATGGAGCACGCCTTCCTGTTCGTCACCGGCATCAGCGACGGGAGCTGCCTCGCCGTCGTCGCCGACTCGTCGTCGGACGTCGGCCTGATCGGCTACGAGATGGCAGTCTTGGTGGAGCGGTGCGGTCAGGTGCTCACCCCTGAGCTGCGAGCCGAGCTGCAAGGAGCACTGCCACGATGAAGCCGCATGGTCACGACGGTGCCGGCATGCGCGTCCGGCCGTACGCCCTGACGGGGGGACGGACGCGCGCGCAGACCGACCTCGCCATCGAGACCATCCTCGTCCGCACGGCCGTCGGCGACGCCCGGGCGGACTCCACGACGATGGAGCGGGGCGCGATCCTCCGCGAGTGCACCACCCCCTGTTCCCTCGCCGAGATCTCCGCTCGGCTCAAGATGCCCCTCGGCGTCGCCCGCGTCCTCGCCGGCGACCTCTGCGACGAGGGACTCCTCGACTTCAACCGGGACCACGCCGCCGAAGGCCGTCCCAGCCTCCGTCTCCTCGAAAGGGTGTTCGATGGTCTCCAGGCCCTCTGACGTGTCCGAGCCGAACGCCGGCGCGGCCGGCCCGGCACCGCTCCCGGTCAAGATCGTGGTCGCCGGTGGCTTCGCCGTCGGCAAGACGACCTTCGTCGGGTCGATCTCCGAGATCGAGCCGCTCACCACCGAGGCCGCCCTCACCACCGTGAGCGAGGGCGTCGACGACACCAGCAAGGTGTCGACCAAGACGAGCACGACCGTCGCGATGGACTTCGGCCGCATCGCGCTCGGCGACGACCTGGTGCTGTACCTGTTCGGCACGCCCGGTCAGGACCGCTTCTGGTTCATGTGGGACGACCTGGTGCGGGGCGCCATCGGCGCCGTCGTGCTGATCGACACCCGCCGCCTCGAGGACTGCTTCCCGGCGGTCGACTACTTCGAGGAGGCCGGCCTGCCGTTCGTCGTGGCGATGAACTGCTTCGACGGCGAGATGTCCCACAGCCCCGAGGCGGTCCGCGAGGCGCTCGGCATCGCCGACGACACGCCGATCGTGCTCACCGACGCCCGCGACCGCGACGCCACCAAGACGACGCTGATCGAACTGGTCCAGCACGCGCTCGCCCGCGCCAACGCGTAGACCGGGGTGTCGAGCCCCCTCCGCGTCGGGTTCCTCGGCGCCGGGCTGATCGCCACGTTCCACTCGAAGGTCCTCCGCGCCAGCGGGGTCGAGGTCGAGCGGGTCGGGGTGTGGGATCCCGATCGCGGGCGCGCCGAGGGCTTCGTCGCGGCGGCGGGCGGGTTCGTCGCCGACGGGGAGGACCAGGTCCTCGACGGCTGCGACGCGGTGTACGTGTGCACGTGGACCTCCGAGCACCCCCGGCTCGTGTCGGCGGCGGTGGCCAGGGGGCTCGCAGTGTTCTGCGAGAAGCCACTCGCCGTCGACCTGGCCACCGCGACCCGCCTGGCGGACGAGGTGGTCGCCGCGGGCGTCACCAACCAGGTCGGCCTGGTGCTGCGCCGGTCGCCGGCGTTCAACCTGGTCCGCGCGCTGATCGCCGACGAGGCCGCCGGACCGGTGATGGCGGCGGTGTTCCGCGACGACCAGTTCATCCCGATCCAGGGCCACTACGGCTCGACCTGGCGGGGCGACGTCGCCAAGGCGGGGGCGGGGACGTTCCTCGAGCACTCGATCCACGACGTCGACCTGGTCGAGCACCTGCTCGGTCCGGTCACCTCGGTGTCGGCCCGCTCGGCCCACGTGCACGACCTTCCCGGGATCGAGGACTCCGTGTCGGCGCTGCTGGAGCTGGCGTCGGGGGCGACGGTGACGCTCACCTCGGTGTGGCACGACGTGCTCGCCCGGCCCAGCCTGCGGCGCCTGGAGGTGCTGTGCCGCGACCGCTGGATCGCCGTCGAGGACGACTGGACCGGCCCGGTGACCTGGCAGGACCCGACCGGTGAGCCGACGACGCTGAGCGGGGCCGAGCTGCTCGCCGAGTGCGAGCGGCGGGGAATCGCCACGCCCAACCCCGACGGGGACTTCGTCACCGCGGCGGCGGCCGGGGCGCCCGCCTGGCCGGACGTGACGGTGGCCCTGCGGGCCCACCGCCTCGTCGACGCCGTCTACCGCTCGGCGGCCAGTGGCGGCTCGCCCGTGGCGACCGTGCTCGGCTGAGCGGGCCCGAGCAGCTCCTCGGGTGACACCGGCGCGGTGACGTCGATCCGGTCGAAGGGGTTGACCGGCACACGGTGGCGGGGTTCCTGGACCCCGCCGAACGGGCGGGCGACCTGGCGACCCTGGCGCAGGAGCCGGCTGATCTCGTCGGCCGGGACCGGCTTGCTCATCAGGAACCCCTGGCCGTGCTCGCACCCGAGCCGGTGCAGGGCGGCGAGCTGCTCCGGCGTCTCGATCCCCTCGGCGACGGTGACCATGCCGAGCGCCCGGGCCATGGCCACGACGTGCTTCACGATGGCGGCGTCCTCGGTCGACTCGGTCATCCCCTTGACGAACGACTGGTCGATCTTGAGCGTGTCGAGGCTGAACCGGCGCAGGTACGAGAGCGACGAGTAGCCGGTCCCGAAGTCGTCGAGGGCCAGTTTGACCCCGAGGCGCTTCAGCACCCGCAGCGCGCTCCACGCGGCCTCGATGTCGACCATCAGGGCGCCCTCGGTGATCTCCAGGCAGATCGCCGCCGGCGGGACGGGGTGGACGGTCAGGGCCTGGCGCACCTTGTCGTCGAAGCCGCTCTGCGCGAGCTGACGGGCCGACACGTTGACCGCGACGCGGAGGGGGACCTGGTCGGGAAACGCCCGGTGCCACTCGTGGGCCTGGCGGAAGGCCTCGTCGATGATCCACTCGCCGACGCCGACGATCAGCCCGGACTCCTCCAGTACGGGGATGAACTCGCTGGGGGGCACCGGACCGCGGGTCGGGTGGTCCCATCGGAGCAGCGTCTCGACCGCGACCATCTCGCCGGTGACGATCTCGGTGACCGGCTGGTACACGAGGCGGAACTGGTGCTGGTGCACCGCGTGGCGCAGCATCGGCTCGAGCGTGGCCGGGCTCAGGCGGTCGCCGTGACGGGTGGGGTCGAACTTGACGGGCAGGCCGTCCTGGCGGGCCTTGGCGTCGTACATGGCGAGGTCGGCCTTGCGGATCAGCTCGTCGGCGGAGTCGCCGTCCTGGTGGTGGGCGATCCCGATGCTGGCGTCGACGCGCAGGACGTCGGTGCCGATGCGGACGGGCTCCTTCAGCGCCTCGCGCACCCGCAGGGCGATGCGCTCGGCGCGTGGGGTCAGGGTGTCCTCGCGGCAGAAGGCGAGGAACTCGTCGCCGGCGTAGCGGACGAGCTTGCAGTCCTCGTCGAGGCACCGCCGGATCCGCGAGGCGAGGGTCACGAGCACCGCATCGCCGATGTCGTGGCCGTGGGTGTCGTTGATCAGCTTGAACCGGTCGAGGTCGATGAACATCACCGCCAGGTGGTCCTCGGCCCGGCGGGTCCGGCGCAGCTCGTCGTCGAGCCACTCGCTGAGGAACAGGCGGTTCGGGAGGCCGGTGAGGTTGTCGAGCAGCGAGATCCGGGC
>JAAYBP010000408.1 GCA_012730075.1 Acidimicrobiales bacterium
CGCCTTCTTCGCGGGCGCCTTCTTCGCGGGCGCGGCCTTCCTGGCCCCCGGGGTCTTCTTCGCCGCCTTACCCGCGGCTGCCTTCTTCGCCGGCGCGGCCTTCCTGGCCGCGCCCGACTTCTTGGTGGTGCCACCGCCACGCGAGGGAGCCATCGGCTCTCACCTTCCTGGGTGCATCAAAGGTGCCGCAGCCTACCCACCCGGCCGCGCGCGGCGGCGCGACCGACGGTTCAGCGCCGACGACCGAAGCGGGAGCGTCGACCCGGCGTCAGGTCGTCGTCGGCGGGGAACGCGGGCTCGTCGTCGCGGGGGCCGAGCGGCTCGTCGTCGAGCATCGCCTTGCGCAACTCGGCGAGGAAGTTGTCGTCGTCGTCGACGCGGGGTTGGTCGACCGCGGGGGTGGGCGCGACCGGCGGAGCGGCGGACGGCGGGGCCGCATCGATCACGGGCGGAGTCGGCTCGACGTCGGGCTCCTCGGCCACGTCCTCCACGTCGGCCGCGTCGGCGTCGAACAGCGGTTCGGCCCCGGGCCGGACGGCTCCGGGCTCGGGCCCGGGGGGCGGCGGGGGCACCGGCGTGGGGGCGGTGTCGTCACGATCGTCGACCGGCGGCGACGACACCGTCGGGGGCTCGGCCGGCGACTGGTCGGTGAGGTCGACGTCGGGGGTGGGCACCGGCAGCGGTTCGACCACGACCTCCGGAGCGGTCGGGGTCGGGGCCGGCGCCACGCGGAACGCCTCGGGGTGGTCGATCAGCGACTGGAGCTCTCCGATGGCGGCCTGCACGACCTCGCGCTGCTCCTCGACGTGCTGCTCGAGGGCGTCGAGGTCGTGGCCGAGCGCCGCCTTCGCCTCCTCGAGCCCGCGGATGTCCGCCAGCAGGTCGGCCCGGCCCTTCTCCCGGGCCTGGAGCGCCTCGCGCTCGGCGTCGCGGGTGAGCGTGCGCGCCCGCTCGTCGGCCTCGCGGGTGACGGTGGCGGCCCGCTCGTCGGCCTCACGGGTGACCTCGCCGGCGCGCTGCTCGGCGTCGGTGAGGATCTCCTCGGCCCGCGCCCGCGCCGAGCGGACCTCCTCGTCGGCCGCTCGCTGGGCGAGGATCAGGGCGCGGTGGATCTCGTCGGCCTCGGTTCCCGCCTCGGGCGCGGGCGAGGCCTGGGCCTGCCTGGCCTCCGACTCGGCCGCGGCCAACTTGCGCTTCAGCTCGCCCACACCGGTGGCGATCTGGTCGAGGAAGGCGTTCACCTCGTCGGGGTCGTAGCCCCGCTTGACGATGGTGAACTCCTTGGCCCCGGAGAGGTCGGAGGAGAGTTCCATGGGGGCCGATGGTAGTCACGCCCTCCGACGTGTCCCCGGCAATGTCCGCTCGCCTCAGCAGCCGATGATCACCTGGACGATCCGGAGGCCGAAGAACACGACGATCGGCGACAGGTCGACGGCGCCCGCGCCGATCCGGAGCGGCGGCAGGACGCGTCGCACGGGCCCGAGCACCGGCTCGGTGACCGTGCGCAGGGCGAGGTGCACCCGCTCCAGGCCGGATCCGGGCTCGACCGGGAACCAGCTCAGGATGATCGTGCCGAACAGCAGCAGAACGTAGATCCAGATGAGCGGGCAGAGCACCGCCAGCAGTGCGCTCAAGCGTCGCCCTCCCGCGGCGGGGTGCCCAACCTAGGACTCGTAGCCGCGGTCGCGGAGGCGCTCGCGCTCGTCGTCGGACACCTCGACGCTCGGCGGCGTGACCAGGAAGACCTGGCTGTCGAGGCGCTCGATGCGACCGCCGAGGCCGTAGCAGAGGCCGCTGGAGAAGTCGATGAGGCGGCGGGCGACGTCGCGGTCGGCCTCGCGGAGGTTCATCACGACCGGCTGGTTGCCCTTGAACGTGTCGGCCAGCTCCTGGGCCTGGTTGAACGAGTGCGGCGCGAGCACGCGGGGCCGCGCCGTGGACGCGACCGGCATCGGCCGCACGACCGTCGAGCGCGAGCGGGCGCCGCCGAAGCCCGACGCGGGGGTGACCGCGCCGATGCCCCCGCCCTCGACGGTGGATCCGATCGGGGTGGCCTCGTTGCGGATCGGGGCCATGGGGCGCACCGGCCCGACGGCGGAGGACTCGGGCTCGGCGGGCACGGGGCTCGGCGCGGGCGTGGGGTCGTCGTACGAGGGCGCGTAGTCGTCGTACTCGCTGTCGGGCCCCAACCCGAGGTAGAGCATCGCCTTCCGGAACATCGCAGCCATTCGGTGCCTCCTCCGCGGGAGCCTAACCGCGGCCCGGCGTCCGTGGCCCGAACAGCGCGGTGCCGATCCGGACGATGGTCGCCCCCTCGGCGACGGCGAGGTCGAGGTCCTCGGACATCCCCATCGACCGCTCGGCCAGGCCGAGGTCGTCGGCGAGGCCGCGCAGGGCCCGGAACTCGACGCGGGCGGCGTCGGGGTCCGGAGCGGCGATCGTCATCAGGCCCCGCACCTCGAGCCCCTCGGCCCGCAGGTCCGCGACCAGGCCCGGAGCGTCGGCCGACGCGCACCCGCCCTTGGTCTCCTCCCCCGACGTGTTGACCTGCACGAGCACCGCCGCGCCCGGAGCCCGCCGGGCGATCTCGACGCCGAGCGACCTCCGGTCGACGCTGTGCCACAAGGCGACCCGGTCGGCGACCTGGCGCACCTTGTTGCGCTGCATCCGGCCGATCCAGTGCCAGCGCACGCCGTCGGGGGCGAGCGGGAACTTCCCGACCGCCTCCTGGGCGTAGCTCTCCCCGAGGTCGACCAGTCCCGCCCCGACCGCCAGCGGCACGACCTCGGCCGAGAAGCCCTTGGTGACGCCGACGACCGTGACCCGCTCCGGATCGCCGCCCGCGGCCTCGATGCGATCGCGAAGGAGCCCGACCCGCCGGGCCAGCTCGTCGGGGTCGACCCCGGGCGGCCTCACGGTTCGAGCCAGGCCACGGTGGCGAACCGGCCGGTCTCGGCCCGGGCGCGATGCGACCAGTAGAGGTCGGCCCGCTCGGCGGTGCAGTGCTCGCCGGGGACGATCGTCGTCACGCCCGCCTCGGCGAGGGCCCGGCGCACGCCCGCGGCGACGTCGAGCGCGGGGCGGCCGTCGGCCGTCGTGGCCCGGACCTCGTCGCCCCAGCGGGCGGCGACCAGGTCGAGGTCGTCGCGGCCGAACTCGTAGCAGCGGGGGCAGATCGACGCACCGAGCAGGGCGGTCGCGGGCGGATCGCCGAGGGCGGCCATCGCCTGGACCGCGGCTCCGACCACCCCGGCGTGCAGGCCGCGCCACCCGGCGTGGACGACGCCGACGGTGCGCTCGTCGCGGCCGAACAGCACGACCGGGACGCAGTCGGCGGTGGTGACCGAGACGGCGACGCCGGGCACCGCCGTGACGGCGGCGTCGGCCCGCGCGCCGGCGTGCTCGCCGGGGCGGGTCACGGTGACGACCTCGGCGCCGTGGACCTGGGTCAGCCACGTCCAGGGGAGGTCGACGACCCCGCGCCGACGGGACTCCAGCTCGGCGGCCGGCAGGGTGACGGCCAGGTCGCCCATCGGCCGGGTGTGGAACAGGGCCCGGGCGCGGTTCGCGCCGCGGTGGTGGGGGCCGTCGGGACGGTTCACCGCAGGAAGGCGGGCACCTCGAAGCCGTCGTCGTCCTCGTCGTCGTCCTCGTCGGTGTCGCCGAAGAGGTCGGTGACCGGGGTCGGGCCCGAGGTCTCGGTCTCGACGGTGCGGGGGCGGGTGCGGCCCTCCTCCCAACGGTCGAAGCCGGCGGCGATGACCGTGACGCGGACCTCGTCGCCCATCTCGTCGTCGATCACGGTGCCGAAGATGATGTTGGCGTCGGGGTGGGCGACGCCGTGGATGACCTCGGCCGCCTCGTTGACCTCGAACAGCCCCATGTCGCTGCCGCCGGTGATGCTCAGCAGCACGCCGCGGGCGCCCTCGATCGACGCCTCGAGCAGCGGGCTCGAGATGGCGTTGCGGGCGGCCTGGAGGGCCCGGCTCTCGCCCGACGCGTTGCCGATGCCCATCAGGGCGGAACCGGCGTTGCTCATGATCATCTTCACGTCGGCGAAGTCGGTGTTGATCAGGCCGGGGGTCGTGATCAGGTCGGTGATGCCCTGGACGCCCTGGAGCAGGACCTCGTCGGCCATCTTGAACGCGTTGACGACGGAGGTCTTGTCGTTGGAGACGGTGAGCAGCCGGTCGTTGGGGATGACGATCTGGGTGTCGACCTTCTCCTTCAGGCGCTGGATGCCCTGCTCGGCCTGCACCGACCGCCGCCGGCCCTCGAACGCGAACGGGCGGGTGACGACGCCGATGGTGAGGGCGCCGAGGGTCTTGGCGATCTCGGCCACGACCGGCGCCCCGCCGGTGCCGGTGCCTCCGCCCTTGCCGGCGGTGATGAAGACCATGTCGGCGCCCTTCAGCACCTCCTCGATCTCGGCCCGGTGGGCCTCGGCGGCCTGCGCCCCGACCTCGGGGTCGCTGCCGGCGCCCAGCCCGCGGGTCAGGTCGCGGCCGATGTCGAGCTTGACGTCGGCGTCGCTCATGAGCAGCGCCTGGGCGTCGGTGTTGATGGCGATGAACTCCACGCCCTTCAGGCCCGCATCGATCATGCGGTTGACCGCGTTGCAGCCACCACCGCCGATGCCGACGACCTTGATGACCGCCAGGTAGTTCTGCGGGTTACCGGCCATGGTTGCTCCTGTCACGCGCGGACGGGTCGGCCCCGGTGGCCGACCCTGCTGAACCCTCGACCTCGACTCGAGCTTGAGGGTTATGTAAAGTTCTGGTTTGGGTCGAGACTCTAAGCACAGTCGCCTCCCGCGGTCAACACCGGTGCGCGGGGAACGCGCACGTCGATCCGGCAGCCGTCGGTGGGGTCGACCTGCTCGCGCACCGCCTCGGCCGACGCGACCTTGTCGTCGAGGTCCGACTCGTCGCCCAGGACCACGACGTACCCGTCGGCGAGGACCACCTCGACGCCCTCCTCGGAGACGGTCGCCCCGGCCACCTCGTCGGCGAAGCCTCCGGCCAGACCGGCGACGACCGCGGCGGCCTCGCGCCCGTCGGCGTCGAGCCGCTCCCCCGGGGCCACGTCGGTGCTGCCGTCGATCAGGGGCAGGGCGGGACGGGGCCCGCTCAGGGCCAGGACCCGCCCTTCGGGGTCGACCAGGGCCCACCCGCCACCGTGGGCGACCACCGCGACCGCCTCGCGCTCGGTGACCACGATGCGGACCGTCCCGGGCCAGCGTCGCCGCACGACGACCTCGTCGACCCACGGGAGGTCGGCCACCCGGTGCCCGGCGGTGTCGAGATCGACGCCGACCATCGCGTCACCGGCCTCGATGCCGGCGGCGTCGAGCACCGCGTCGGTCGGCGTGTGGCGGGCCCCGTCGACCTGGACCCGGTCGACGTCGAGCACCGGGCTCCGCAGCAGGACCCCGACCCACACGGCCAGGCACGCGACGGCGAGCAGCGCCGTCAGGCGGCGCAGGCGACGCCGGCCCGCCCGCCGGGCGACCTCGACCTGCCGGGCCCGCATCCGGGGGTGCGGTGCGGTGTCGGGACCGCGCGACCCGGTCCTCGGAGACGGGTCGGCCGGGGCGCGGGAGGGGGTGCGGGTGGGGGTGCGGGTGGCGCTCACGGCGTCCACTCCGGGAGGCCGACGAGCCGGGTCTCGGGATGGAGGGTCACGCCGTGCGCGTCCTCGACGCGCCGGACGACCTCGCGCATGAGGGCGAACACGTCGTCGGCCGAGCCGCCGGGATCGGCCTGGATGAAGTTGGCGTGCTTGGTCGACACCTCGGCGGTGCCGACGCGGAGGCCCTTCGCCCCCGCCGCGTCGATGAGGCGGCCCGCCGAGTCGCCGGGGGGGTTGGTGAACACCGAGCCCGCGTTGGGGCCGCCGGGCTGGTGGTCGCGCCGCCAGCGGACGATCTCGCCGATCGTCGCCTCGGATTCCGCCCGGTCGCCGGGGGCGAGCGCGAGCCGGGCCTCGACGACGACCCGGTCGGCGGCCACGGCCGAGGTCCGGTAACCGAGGTCGAGCTCGGCGGCGGGCACGGTCACGGCTCCATCCTCCCCCGTCGCCAGGTCCACGACGCGGATGCTGTGCAGCACGGCGGCCATGTCGGACCCGTGCCCACCCGCGTTCATGCGGACCGCGCCTCCGATCGATCCCGGGACGCCGACCGCCCACTCGAAGCCGGTGAGCCCCTCGCGGGCGGTTCGCCGGGCGACGACCGGCAGCTTGGCGGCCCCGCCGGCGGACACGTAGGTGCCGTCGACGGTCACCTCGGCGAACGCGGGCCCGAGCGCGACGGCGATGCCGTCGAAGCCCGCGTCGCCGACCAGCAGGTTCGAGCCGAGCCCGACGACCAGGGTCGGCAGGCCGCTGGCGGCGACCGCGGCGCGGACCCGGAGCAGGTCCTCGACGCCCTCGGCCCGGACCAGGAGCGCGGCGGCACCACCCACCCCGTAGGTGGTCATCGGGCCCAGCGGGCGGTCGCGCTCTGCGCCGTGGCCGAGCACGGCCGCGGCGTCGTCGACGGCACTCACGACGCCCCGGGGTCCAGGTGGGCCAGCACCTCGTCGGCGAGGCCGGTGACGTCGCCCGCACCGAGGGTCAGGCACAGGTCGCCGGGGCGCAGCACGCCGACGAGGTGGTCGGCCACCGCGTCGCGGTCGCGGACGTACTCGACGGCCTGACCGGGCCGGTCGGCGCCGACCGCGTCGACGACGAGCTGGCCGGTGACGCCCGGGCGGGGCTGCTCGCCGGCGCCGTCGACGTCGGTGACGACCACGAGGTCGGCGCCGTCGAACACCGGTCCGAACTCGCGCCAGAGGTCCTCGGTGCGCGAGTAGCGGTGCGGCTGGAACACGACGACGACCCGCCCCCAGCCGCCCTGGGCCGCGGTGGCGACCACGGCGGCGACCTTGCCGGGGTTGTGGGCGTAGTCGTCGACGAAGGTGATGCCACCGGCCTCGCCGCGGAACTGGTAGCGGCGGGCGACGCCCGCGTACCGGCCGAGGGCGGTGACGGCCGCTTCGAACGGCGCGCCCACCTCGAGCGCGGCGACGGTGGCGGCGGTCGCGTTGCGGGCGTTGTGGAGCCCGGGGATCGGCAGCTCGATCTCCCCGAGCCGTTCGCCCTCGCGCTCGAGGGCGAAGCGGGTGCCGACCCGGTCGACCCTGGCGTCGACGATCCGCACCGTCGCGCCCTCGGCGGTGCCGTAGGTGATCGCCCCGTGACGGGTGGCGATGGCGGCGGCGTGGGGCTCGTCCGCGCAGACGATCGCCGTCCCGGCCGCCGCGACGAAGCCGTCGAACGCGGCCTCGATGGCGGCGAGGTCGCCGTAGTGGTCGAGGTGGTCGGCCTCGACGTTGGTGACGACGGCGACGTCGGTGGCGAGCTGGGTGAAGGTGCCGTCGCTCTCGTCGGCCTCGACCACGAACAGCTCGCCGTCGCCCCACGACGCGCCGGTCCCGATCTCGTTGACGTCGCCCCCGACGATGAACGAGGGCGCCAGCCCGGCCTCGACGAGGATCAGGGCGAGCATGCTCGTCGTGGTGGTCTTGCCGTGGGTGCCCGACACCGACAGCGTGCGGCGGACGCGGGTGATCGCGGCGAGGACCTCGGCCCGGCTGAGCACGGGGATGCCCGCCTCCCGGGCGGCCGCGATCTCCGGGTTGGTCTCGGGGATGGCGGTCGACACGGCGACGAGGTCGGCCCCGCCGACGTGGGCCCCATCGTGGCCGACCTGCACCTCGATGCCCTGGGCCCGCAGCCGGTCCAGCCCCGGCGACGGCTTCAGGTCCGACCCCGACACCCGGTGGCCCATGGCTACGAGCACCGACGCGATGGCGCGCATCCCGGCGCCGCCGACGCCGACGACGTGGATGCGGCGCGGGGGCCCGGCCAGGTCTAGCGGCGCGGTCACGACCACGCCCCCTCGACCACCTCGGCGACCCGCTCGGCGGCGTCGAGGCGGCCCTCCCCCGCCATCGCCTCGGCCATCGCGGTGCGACGGGGCGCGTCGTCGAGGAGGGCGTCGAGCTCGCGCTCGAGCCGATCGACGTCCAGCTCGTCGTCGGGGACCAGCACCGCGGCCCCCGCCTCGACCAGGACCGCGGCGTTGGCCCGCTGGTGGTCGCGGGTGGCGATCGGGAGCGGCACCATCACCGCCGGGACGCCGAACGCCGCCAGCTCGGTGCACGTGCCGGCGCCGGCGCGGGTGACGGCCAGGTCGGCGGCGGCGAGCGACACCGCCATGCGGTCGTCGTAGGGCACGACGTCGTAGTGCAGGCCGCGCGTGTCGGGGACCCGCTCGACGACCGACGCGTGGTCGCGCTCGCCGGTGACGTGGCGTACGGCGACGTCGGTGCGGTGGGACCACCGGGCGGCCAGGGCGACGACGGCGTCGTTCACGCGCTGCGAGCCGAGCGACCCGGTGGTGACCAGCACGACCGGGCGGTCGGTCGGGAGACCCAGCTCCTCGCGCGCCGTCCGGCGAGCCGGTCCGGCGTCGGGGCCGCGGAGCGCGGACGCGGCGGCGACCAGCTCGGCGCGCAGCGGGTTGCCGGTGAGGGTGGCCCGGGGCAGGTCGGTGCCGGCGAAGCTCACGGCGCTGGCCCGTGCGAAGCGGCGGAACAGCCGATTGACGGCCCCGGCGCGCACGTTCTGCTCGACGAGGACGAGGGGCCGGCGGGCGAGGACGGCGCCGAACGCACCCGCGAAGGCGGCGTGGCCGCCGAGCGAGACCACCACGTCGGGACGGCGCCGCCGGACGATGCCGACGCCGCGGGCCACGCCGCGCAGCAGGCCGACCGCGGCGGACACCATCGCCGGACCGGGTCGCCGAGGCAGGCCCCGGCCGGGCAACTCGTCGAGCGTGAAGCCGGCGGCGGGCACCATGCGGCGCTCGACGCCCCGATCGGAGCCCACGAAGTGGATCGCCGACGCGGGGGTGCCGCGCTCGACGAGCGCGGCGGCGAGGGCGAGGCCCGGGACCAGGTGTCCGGCCGTGCCTCCCCCCGCGACGAGCACCCGGGTGCCGGTCACCGGACGGCGCCGTCCTCTCGGGGGTGACGGGCGATGTTGAGCAGCATGCCCGCGGCGGTCATCGTCACGAGGAGGGAGGTGCCGCCGTAGCTGATGAACGGCAGCGGGACGCCCGTGTTGGGCACGAGGTTGAGCACGACGGCGATGTTGAGGAAGGCCTGGCCGACCAGCCAGGTGGTGATGCCGACGGCCACCAGGCTCGAGAAGCGGTCCGCCGCCCGCTCGGCGATGCGGTAGCCGACGAACGCCAGGGCGACGAACAGGCCGACGGTGGCAGCCGCACCGATCAGGCCCAGCTCCTCGCCGATGATGGCGAACACGAAGTCGGTGTGGGCGTAGGGCAGGTAGCCCCACTTGGCCTTCGACTGCCCGAGTCCGGTTCCGAACAGGCCACCGTCCGCGAGCCCGACCCCCGCCTGGAGCGTCTGGTACGCGGTGCCGTCCTCGTTCGCCCACGGGTCGAGCATGGCCATCAGCCGGGCCCGACGGAACTCGGAGAACCACACGAAGAGACCGGCGAAGACGGCCGCGACCGCGCCGGCCGCCGCGAGCGGGCCGGTCCGGGACCCGGCGGCGTGGAGCATCGCCAGCCCGATGGCCACGATCACGAGCGTCGTGCCCAGGTTGGGCTGGAACACGACGAGCGCGGCCACCGCGCCCAGGACGACGAGCGGTAGCCCGAGCCCGAATCGCCAGTCGTGCAGGGAGCGGCAGTGCTTCGAGAGCAGGTCGGCCAGCACGAGGATCACCGCGATCTTCGCCAACTCGGACGGCTGGAGCTGGATCGGGCCGGCGCCGAGCCACCGTCGGGCCCCGTTGACCCGGATGCCGACGACGTAGACGGCGAGGAGCAGCGCGACGACGCCGACGAGCAGCGGGCGGGCCCAGCGGCGCCACAGGCGGGGCGAGGTCCAGAGCCCGAGGGCCAGGCCTCCGAGGCCGAGCACGGCCCAGGTCGCCTGACGGGTGGCGTAGGCCCAGGTCGACTGGGTCTCCTCCAGGGCGACGAGCGACGACGACGAGACGACCATCACCAGGCCGAACAGGACGAGGACGGCCACGAGTGCGCCGAGCAGGCTCGACGCGGTGGTGGGCCGGCCGGGCGGTCGGAGGCTCACCCGCGACGCGGCGCGATCGTCCGAGGAGCGGGTGAGGACGATGGTCATCGGGCGGGTTCCTCCTCGGAGGCGGGGCGAACGCCGGCGGCGCGGGCGGCGCGGACGAAGTCGTCGCCGCGTGCGCCGTAGCCGCGGTACCAGTCGAACGAGGCGCAGGCGGGCGAGAGCAGCACGGTGTCACCGGGGCGGGCGGCGGCGGCGGCGGCGGCGACCGCGCCGTCCATCGACGTCGCCTCGACGACCGGCACCAGACCGGCGAAGGCGTCGGTGATCTCGCCGGCGCTCTCCCCGATCGCGACGACGGCGCGCAGCCGGTCGGCGGCCGCGGCCAGGGCGGACAGGTCGATGCCCTTGTTGCGCCCACCGGCGATCAGCACGACCCGGTCGAACCCCGCCACGGCGGCGAGGGTGGCGTGCGGGGTCGTCGCCTTGGAGTCGTCGTACCAGGCGACCCCGTCCCGCTCCCCCACCCGCTCCACGCGGTGGGCCAGCCCCTCGAACGCGCCGAGCGCGGCGACGATGCCGTCGGCCCGGGCGCCGACGAACCGGGCGGTGGCGGCGGCGGCCATCGCGTTGGCGAGGTCGTGGGGCCGCGAGCGGCGCAGCACCGCCGTCGGGGCGAGCGCCTCGCCCTCGGGGGTGACGATGGTGCCGCCGTCGACGAACCAGTGGGCGCCCGGGGTCCCCGGCGCGTCGAGCCCGAACGTCTCGACCCGCGGGAGGGCCGCCGCGTGCCGGGCGACGACGGGGTCGTCGCGGTTCGCGACCGCGAGCCGGTCCGGTCCGAACCCGCGCCAGACGTTGGCCTTGGCCGCCTCGTACCCGGCGAGGTCGCGGTGCACGTCCTGGTGGTCGGGGGCGAAGTTGAGCCACGCCGCGGCCCGGGGGGCGAAGCGGCGGAGCGGGGCGAGACGGAACGACGACGCCTCGACGACGAAGACCTCCGTGGCCGGGTCGTCGATCGCCTCGACCAGCGGCACCTCGGTGTTGCCGGCGTCGACGGCGGCCACCCCCGACGCGGCGAGCATGTCGCGCACGAGCGTCGTGACCGTCGTCTTGCCGTTGGTGCCGGTGACGGCGACGACCGGGCGGTCGTCCCACTCCGCCGCCAGGTCGAGCTCGCCGACGACGGGCACCCCCGCGTCGGCCGCGGCCGCGAACGCGGGGTGGGCCTCGGGCAGGCCCGGCGCCGGCACCAGCGCCGCCGCGCCGCGCAGCACGTCGACCAGCTCGTCGGGAGCGGGGGCGACGAGCAGCGCGGAGTCGAGCTCGGCCGCCAGCGCCTCGGCCTCGGGTCCGGGCGCGTCGTCGACCAGCACCGTCGGCCGCCCGCGGCGCGCCAGGGCGCGCGCGACGGCCCGCCCGGTCACGCCCAGCCCGACGACGACGGTGCTCCCCCCGGTCACTGGCCCGTGAGGTGGATGTAGTCGGCGAGGAACAGCCCGACGGCGATGGCGGTCGACAGGCCGGCGAGGATCCAGAACCGGACGATGATCGTCGTCTGGGGCCAGCCCGCCAGCTCGTAGTGGTGGTGGATCGGTGCCATGCGGAACGGCCGGTACCGGAACAGGCGGAACCCGGCGACCTGGATGATCACCGACAGGGTCTCGAACACGAACAGGCCGCCGATGAGCGGCAGCAGCAGGTGCGTGTTCAGCAGCAGGGCCAGCCCCGCGAGGCCGCCGCCGATGGCGAGCGAGCCGGTGTCGCCCATGAAGATCCGCGCCGGGGTGGCGTTCCACCACAGGAACCCGGTGGTGGACCCGACCATGGCCGCCGCCACCGCCGCGATGTCGAGCGCGTGCGGGATCTGGTAGTCGGCGATGATCCCGGGCTGACCGGCGTTGCGGAACGCCCAGAAGCCCACGAAGGCGAAGGCGGCGAACCCGAAGATCGCGGATCCGCCGGCGAGACCGTCGAGCCCGTCGGTGAGGTTGACGGCGTTGGTGCAGCCGACGATCAGCAGCACCGCCCACACGCACCACAGCCCCGGGCCGAGATCGAGGTCGTCGAAGTTGTCGAACCGGGTGAACGACAGCGTCGTGTGCACGTCGGTGAGGGTGACGGTGGCGACCGCGAAGCCGACCGCGACCGTTAGCAGGCCGATGCTCTTGGCCGCCTTCGACAGGCCGAGGTTGCGCTCCTGGGACACCTTGATCCAGTCGTCGGCCGCCCCGACCGCGCCGGCGCCGATGACGAGCAGCACGAGCAGGACGCCCGATGTCGTGAACGGGAGCCCCTGGCGGGTGTGGGCGATCAGGTAGCCGGCGACCGCGCCGCCGACGATGGCGATGCCGCCCATCGTGGGGGTCCCCGCCTTCACCTGGTGGGCGTCGGGCACGTCCTCGTGGATCGGCTGGCCGATGCCGCGGTCGCGCAGCCAGACGATGAGGAACCGGGTGCCGACGAGGGAGGTGGCGAGGCCGATGCCCGCGGCCATCAGGAGGGCGATCACCGCTTCGCCTCCAGTACCTCGGCGGCGACGACGCGATCGTCGAAGGGGATGACCCGGTCGCCGACGGTCTGGGTGGTCTCGTGGCCCTTCCCCGCGATCAGCACGGTGTCGCCCGGGTGCGCCGCGTCGACGGCGAGCCCGATCGCGCGACGGCGATCGGGTTCGACGGTGAGATCGGTTCCGGCGGGGATCCCGGTGCGCACGGCGTCGATGATCGCACCTGGGTCCTCGGATCTGGGGTTATCCGACGTCAGGACGACCACGTCGGCCGCCGCGGCCGCCGCGCCCATCAGCGGCCGCTTCGACGCGTCGCGGTCGCCGCCGCAGCCGAACACGACGATCAGGCGCCCCTCGGTGACCTCGTCGAGCGCGGCGACGACCTGGTCGAGGCCGTCGGGCGTGTGGGCGTAGTCGACGACGACGTCGACCGGCCCGCCCGGCACCCGCTCCATCCGGCCCGGCACCGGCGGCGCCGCGGAGATCCCGCGCGCGACCACCGCGGGGGCGACGCCGGCCGCGACCGCCATCTCGGCGGCGACCAGCGCGTTGCGCACGTTGAACCGACCGGGCAGGGCCAGCTCGACCCGCTCGCCGTGCCACGTGAACGTCGAGCCCGACGCGGTCAGCCGCAGGTCCCGGGCATCGGCGAGCCCGACCCCCACCGTCGGGACCGCGGCGCCGTCGCGAAGGAGGCGGCCGCGGGTGTCGTCGGTGTCGACGACCGCCCGCTCGGCGAAGGTCGGCGTGAACAGCCGTGCCTTGGCCCCGAAGTAGGCCTCCATCGAGTCGTGGAAGTCGAGGTGGTCGGGGCTCAGGTTGGTGAAGCCGACGACGCCGAACCGGGTGCCGTCGACCCGGTGCATGGCGAGCGCGTGCGACGACACCTCCATCGCCACCACCGCCGCCCCGTCGGCCACGGCGTCGGCGAGGACGGCCTGGAGCTCGGGTGCCTCGGGGGTCGTGCGGGCCCCGGTGAGGGTGCCGATCGTCCGCGCCGGGAGGCCGGCGGCGGCGAACACCGAGGCGAGCAGGTGGACGACGGTGGTCTTGCCGTTGGTGCCGGTGACGCCCAGCACCATCAGGCGCCGGGACGGGTCGCCGGCGATCCGCGAGGCGGCCGGCCCCATCGCCTCGCGGACGGACCCGACGACGATCTCGGGGACCCCGAGGCCGAGCGGGCGCTCGACCAGCAGGGCGGCGGCGCCGGCCCCGACCGCGGCGGGCGCGTGGTCGTGGCCGTCGGAGGCGGCGCCGACGACGCAGCAGAACAGGTCGCCCGGGGCGACGCGCCGCGAATCGTGGGCGGTGCCGGTGACCGCGGCCGTCGGGTCGTCTTCGAGATGGGCCTCCACCCCCGCCTCGGAGAGGGCGGAGACGACGTCGGGGAGGCGGACAGGGGCGACGGCCGCCACCGTCAGCCGACCCCGTTCGGGATGGTGTCGTCCTCGGAACGGCCGGTCTCGGTGCGCGGGGAGGCCGGTACGTAGGAGTCCTGGACGGCGGCGGCCGAGTCGGACAGCTCCGGCACGTCGGAGACGTCGCCGCCGGCCGACGGCGGGATCTGGAGGTGGCGCAGGGTGATGCGGGCCAGCTCGGCGAAGGCGGGGGCGGCGACGTCGGCGGCGTAGATCGACCGGCCGGGGTCGGGCTCGTCGACGATCACGACCACCGACAGGTCGGGGTTCTCGGCCGGCAGCGTGCCGGCGAAGGTGGCGATGTAGTGCATCCGGCCGTCCTCGTCCTCGTAGCCCCCGCCGGGCTGAGGCTTGCGGGCGGTGCCGGTCTTGCCGGCGACGCTGTAGCCGGGCACCTGGGCCTGCTGGCCGGTGCCGCGCTCGACGACCTGGGCCATCATCGCCCGCACCGCCCGCGCCGTCTCCGGTGACACGACCCGCACCGGCGCGGCGGCCGGGAGCACCTCGCCGTCGATCGACTGGACGAGCCGGGGCGCCACGAGCAGACCGTCGTTGGCCAGCACGTTCAGGGCCTGCGCCATCTGGACGCCGGTGACCGAGATGCCCTGGCCGATCGGGATCGACCCGAGCGAGGTGCTCTCCTGGGCCCACTGTTCGAGCGTCAGCATGTCGCCGGCCGTCTCGTTCGGGAAGCCGAGCCCGGTCAGCTCACCGAAGCCGAACCGGCGGAGGTAGTCGTCCATCCGCTCGTAGCCCAGCTCCTGGGCCAGCATGATCGTCCCGACGTTCGACGACGACGCGAGGATGTCGGTCACCGTCCAGGCGGTGGTCGCGTGCTCGTGCGCGTCGGTGAAGAGGTGGTCGCCGACCTGGAGGTGGTCGGGCACCTCGAGCACGGTGTCGGGGGTGACGAGGCCCTCCTCGATCGCGGCGGCGACCGTGATGATCTTGTTGACCGAGCCGGGATCGAACATCGTGGTGAGCGCCACGTTGTTCGACGTCGGCACGTACCCGCCGTCATCGTCCACCGCGAGCGTCGCCAGGGCGAGGATCTCGCCGGTCGACGGCCGGGTGACGATCGCGGTGCCGCCCAGCGCGCCGGACCGGGCGAGGTGGTCGGCGAGGGAGCGCTCCGCCTCGTACTGGAGCGTCTGGTCGAGCGTCAGGGCGACCTCGGCGCCGGGGCGGGCCGCGGTGGACGAGCGGGTGCCGGTGATGGCGCCGCCGCCGTCGACCATCGAACGCTCGTAGGTGACCGATCCGGGGGTGCCGGTGAGGCGCCCGTCGTACTGGAGCTCGAGCCCCGAGATCCCCGCGGACCCGTCGATGGCGACGCGGCCGAGCAGCGACCGGGCGAGGTCGCCGGCGGGCTGGATCCGCTTGAACTCCTCGAACGTCGAGATGCCGACGAGGTCGAGCGCCTCGACCGCGTCGGCGACGTCGTCGTCGAGCGTGTGGGCGAGCACGACGAAGCGGCCGTCGCCGGACATCTGATCGGTGAGCGTCCGCCGGTCGATGCCCAGGATCGGGGCGAGCCGCCGCGCCGTGGCCTCCGGGTCGCGGATCAGTTCGGGATCGGCGAAGACCGTGCGGCGGGGTACCGAGAGGGCGAGCACGACGCCGTTGCGGTCGACGATCGAACCCCGACCGGCGGTGACCGGGTACGTGGCCAGCCGCTGCTCGACGCCCTTGGCGAGGAAGCGGTCCGGGTCGACCACCTGCACGAGCAGCAGCTTGCCGATCACGACGAGGAGCAGGACGACCGCCGCCACGCGGAGTCCTCCGAGGCGGCGGCGCACCACCCGCAGCGACGGGCCGGTCGACCGCACGGCGGGCGGGGCGAGGAGCCGGGCGCCGACGTGGCGGGCCCCGGACGAGAGGTCGCCGCCGAGCGTGCGGTGGGGACGGCGGGGAGCGGTGGACGACCGGCCGGTCGTCGTCCGGGGACGTCCGACCCCGGCGCGGGCGGGGTGGCGGGCCCGGGACGCCGCCTTCTCGGCCCGGTACGCCTCGAAGGCGCCCGAGACCGGCCGCCCGTTGCTCACGGGCGGCCCGCGGCGCCGTCGGCGCGCTCGTCGGTGTCGGAGGTGCCCTCGTCGGACGGGTCGTCGGGCTCGGACGTGGCGTTGACCTGCACGTCGGTGCCGCCGTCGGGGCGGACCGTGATCATCGTGGTCTCGTCGGGGCGGATCATCCCGTCGCGCTCGGCGACCGCGACGATGCGGGAGGGGTCGCTCAGCTCGGCCCGCGCGAGGTACAGGTTCTGGTTGCGACGGTGCCCGTCGTCGATGTCGCGCTGGATCCGGTCGAGCTCGCGCTGGCCCGAGACCAGCACCGTGTTGAGCGCGGCGACGGCCATCAGCACGCCGAACACGAGCACGAGGCCGAGCGCGGCCAGGCCGGCCCGGCGGGGCGGGGCGGCGTGGACGACCCGAAGCTCGGCGCGCCGGGTCTCGGCGTCGCGGGCCC
>JAAYBP010000409.1 GCA_012730075.1 Acidimicrobiales bacterium
AGGAGGTCCACACGATCCCGATCCAGGCCCGCCTCGCCGTCGAGGACGGCCAGGAGGTCAAGGCCGGCGACGAGATCGTGCCCGGTCCCCGCGACCCGAAGGAGCTGCTCGAGATCAAGGGCCTGCGGGAGACGCAGAGCTACCTGGTCGAGCAGGTCCAGAAGGTGTACCGCGACCAGGGCGTGTCGATCCACGACAAGCACATCGAGCTGATCGTCCGGCAGATGACCCGCCGGGTCGCCATCTCGGACCCCGGCGACTCGGACTTCCTGCCCGACGAGCGGATCGACCGCAAGCTGTTCCGGGACACCAACCGGGCGCTGGTCGAGGAGGGCAAGACCCCCGCCGAGGCCCGCGACGAGATCATGGGCATCACCAAGGCGTCGCTGGCCACCGACTCGTGGCTGTCCGCGGCGTCGTTCCAGGAGACCACCCGGGTGCTGACCGAGGCCGCCATCGAGTCCCGCTCGGACTCCCTGCTCGGCCTGAAGGAGAACATCATCATCGGCAAGCTGATCCCCGCCGGGACCGGCATGCCGCAGTACCGCGACGTCGGCACCGACGCCCCGGAGTACGAGCCGATGGCGTTCTACAGCTCCGACGGTGGCGAGGACTTCGCCCACGAGGGCTTCGACGCCTCCGAGTACCTGGCGACGATCCAGCCCGGCCCGGCCGCCGACGGCGAGGCGGTCGAGGTTCCCGCCGGCGACGGCCAGGAGGGCGCCGCCGGCTGACGGTGGTCCCCCACGAACGCGAGCACGGGCCGCCCCGTTCGGGGCGGCCCGTGCCGCGCCCGGCGGGGGATCGGTCGTCGGTCGCCCCTGGGAGGGGCGGGCGAGGAGGACTAGGGTGGTCGGGATGTCGGTGGTGAGCACGCCTCCGGCCGTCGTGGGGGATCGTCGTGAGGCTCGTCGCCAGGCGCGCCGGGCCGCCCTCCTCGGGGCCGCGCTGCGGATCGTCTCCCGCGTCGGCGTCGCGGAGCTGACGATGCAGGCGGTGGCCGACCGGGTCGGCTGCTCGGTGGGCACCGTGTACACCCACTTCCCGTCCAAGGGCGCCCTCGTCGCCGAGCTGCAGAACCAGGCGGTGCTGCGGATCGTCCAGTCCCTCCAGTCGGTCCGGAGCCGGGCCGCCGGGCGCTACGCGGCCGTCGGGCTCGACCCCTCGGAGCGGGCCGCGGCCGAGCTGCTGCTCTACGGCGAGTTCATCATCGCCTGCTGGGACGAGTTCCCCGAGGAGTCCCACCTGCTGCTCTCGGTGCTCGCCGAGCGCGACCGGGTCGTCCCCGAGGCCGACCTGGGTCCGGTCCTCGGGGCGACGATGGTGCTGCTCGCGCTGGGCCGCGACGCGGTGCACGACGCGGTCGAGGCCGAGGTCATCGCCCCGGGCCCCGAGATGGATCGCGTCGTCGTCGGCGCCACCGCGATCCTGGGCGTGCTCCTGACCAGCCACCTCGGCCACATCGACGCCACCGCGTTCGATCACCACCGCCTCACCCGCACGCTCTGGCACGACCTGCTCGGGGGCTGGGGCATGTCCCGTGGCGACCTCGACCGGGCCGCCGCCGAGGTCGATGCCCTCGCCCTCGACGGCCCCCTCGCCCCCCCGGTCGAATAGCTCGGTACCGGCCGGATACCGTCGGATCCGTGCAGGAAGCGGCGGACGTCGAGCAGGACGCGCCCGCGTCGGGCGGCGACCGCTGGTCGGCGGAGGTCGGACGGCTGGTCCGGCGTCTCGTGCGGCGCCCGCGGCTCGCCTCGGCCCCGACGGCGCGCGCCGTGTCGCTCGGCGTGCTCGGCGTCGTCGTCCTGAGCGCCGGCATGAGCCTGTACCTCGCCGTCCGTCAGCCGCCGTACCGCACCGACGAGTCGTCGCAGGTCGGCTACGTGCTCAGCCTGCGCAGCGGCACGCTGCCGTCGCTCGACACGCTCGTGCCCGCCTCCGCCGGCGGCGAGATGCTCGAGTTCGCGGTCGGGCGTCCGTGGCCGTTCAGCGTCCCCAACATCCACACCGCGATCAACCCGCCGTTCGTGTACGCGGCGTCGATCGTCCCGGCGACCCTCACCGACGCCGCCGGCGTGCGCGCCGGCCCGTTGCTGGGGGTACGGCTGGTGAACGTGCTCGGCACCGGTCTGGCCGTGTACCTCGTGTACCGGATGGCGCGCGAGCTGGCGGCCGACCGGGTCGTCGGGCTGCTGGCCGCCGCGCTGGTCGGCACCCTGGCGAGCCAGGTCCAGGCGGGCGCCTTCGCCTACCTGGAGGGTCCGGCCCTGGCGGCGACCACGGGGGTCGCCTGGTGGCTGGCCCGGTTCGTCCGGTCGCGGACCACCCTGAACGCGACCGGGCTCGGCCTGTGGTGCGCGGCGGCGGCCGGGGTCCGCACGATGTCGTTCGCCTACGCCGCCGCGGCCGGGGCGATCGCGCTGGGCGTCGCCGTCGCGACGATCCACCGCGACCGGTGGCTGCCGTTCGCGCTGCGCATCGGGGTGCCCACCGTCGTACTGGTCGGGTGGTTCTACGCCGTCAACGTCGCCCGCTACGGCGAGCCGACGGGGTCCGGCGAGGTCTACGAGTCGATCGGCGAGGGGCCGTCGTTCCTGTCGGTGCTGTTCGGCGTCGACTCCTACGCGGCCCCGATCGACTACATGATCTTCGAGATCCCCGGCACCCGGGGCTGGTGGGAGGTGCCGGCGACGCGGCAGTGGCTCGTCGCCGCCCTGTCGGTGGTGGTCGTGGCGTCCGCCATGCTCCTGCTGCGGAACCGGGCCCGGACCGGCGCGGACGCGGCGGACGGCGCCGGCATCGGGCGGGCCCCGCACCTCGGGTCGTGGTGGGCGCTGCTCGGCGCGTCGGTGCTGCCTCCGATCGTCCTCAGCGCCCACGTGGCCAACGGCGGGGCCGGCCACCCGCGCTACCTCGCGCCGCTGGTGCCGGTGCTCGCCACCGCGGTCGCCGTCGTGGTGGCCCGGGCGGGACGGGCGGTGTCGCTCGTGGTGGTCGTGGCGACGGTCGGCCTCCTCTGCCACCGGGTGTCGATCCTGGGCCCCCAGCACGACGACTCGCTGTTCCCCGCGCTCCGCGGGCCGATCCTCGACCGTCCGCTGCGCTTCGCGGTGCTCGCCGTCGCCCTCGCGGGCGGGGTCCTCCTGATCGGCGCCCACCTCTGGCTGGCCCTGCCGAGCGGACGGCGCCCGGGACGCGCGTCGTCCGACGCGCCCGACGCGCCGACGATCCCGGTGGGGGCGTAGCGCCGGTCGAACGGCCCGGACGGCCCGGCCCCGTGGCCACGGAGTTGATGCCGTGGCGGGCGCGCCTTTAGCATGGCCGATCGGCCCTGGAGCGGATGCGCGCCCGGGGACAGTGATCGATCGCACCGACGAGGACCCATTCGTGCCCACCATCCAGCAGCTCGTCCGCAAGGGACGCCAGAGCAAGCCCGCCAAGGGCAAGACCCCCGCTCTCAAGGGCGCCCCGCAGCGGCGTGGTGTGTGCACCCGCGTCTACACCTTCACCCCGAAGAAGCCGAACTCCGCCCTGCGCAAGGTCGCCCGCGTGCGCCTCACCAGCGGCGTCGAGGTCACCGCCTACATCCCCGGCGAGGGCCACAACCTGCAGGAGCACTCGATGGTGCTCGTCCGCGGTGGCCGGGTCCGCGACCTGCCGGGCGTCCGCTACAAGATCGTGCGCGGCACGCTCGACGCCTCGGGCGTCAAGGACCGCAAGCAGGCCCGGAGCCACTACGGCGCCAAGAAGGAGGGCTGAGAACGGTGAGCGAGCGAACGGACCACACGGCCGCCCTCCCGTCGCCGAGCGGCGACCTGGCCCGCGATCCCGGTGAGACGAAGGGAACCAACTGATGCCGCGCAAGGGCCCCGCCCCCCGTCGGGCACTCACCCCCGACCCCGTCCACCAGTCGGTGCTGGTCACCCAGCTCGTCAACAAGATCATGCAGCGCGGCAAGCGCTCGCTCGCCGAGCGGATCGTCTACGACGCGCTCGACATCGTCACCGAGAAGTCCGGCACCGACGACGTGCTCGGCCTGCTCAAGCGGGGGGTCGACAACATCCGCCCCGCGCTCGAGGTCAAGAGCCGTCGCGTCGGTGGCGCCACCTACCAGGTGCCGATCGAGGTGCCGCCGCGCCGGGCCACCGCCCTGGCCGTCCGGTGGCTGGTCGGCTACGCCCGGCAGCGCCGTGAGAAGACCATGTCCGAGCGGCTCGCCAACGAGATCCTCGACGCCAGCAACGGCATCGGGGCCGCCGTGAAGCGCCGTGAGGACATGCACAAGATGGCCGAGTCCAACCGGGCCTTCGCCCACTACCGCTGGTAGACGCCGCCCCGACGGGGACGCCGTCCACCACGATCGACCGGGTCGGGCCTCGTCGCCGCCCGGTCGATCCGCGTCGCCGCCCCGGCCGCTGAACCTCCCGCCCGAACCGAAGTCAACGAAGCAGACAGCGAGACCAATGTCCTCCGAAGTCGTCCCCCTCGATCGCTACCGCAACATCGGGATCATGGCCCACATCGACGCGGGCAAGACCACGACGACCGAGCGGATCCTCTACTACACCGGCAAGAGCTACAAGATCGGTGAGGTCCACGAGGGCGCCGCGGTGATGGACCACATGGCGCAGGAGCAGGAGCGCGGCATCACCATCACCTCCGCCGCCACCACCACGTTCTGGCGCGACCACCGGATCAACATCATCGACACCCCGGGCCACGTCGACTTCACCGTCGAGGTCGAGCGCTCGCTGCGGGTCCTCGACGGCGCGGTCGCGGTGTTCGACGGCGTCGCCGGCGTCGAGCCCCAGACGGAGACGGTCTGGAAGCAGGCCGACAAGTACCAGGTCCCGCGGATGTGCTTCATCAACAAGATGGACCGTCTCGGCGCCGACTTCTTCAAGGCGGCCGACTCGATCGTCGAGCGGCTCGGCGCCACCACCGCCGTCCTCCAGATCCCGATCGGTGCCGAGGGCAACTTCGCCGGCGTCGTCGACCTGGTCGAGATGAAGGCGATCGTCTGGCAGGACGAGGAGCTCGGCGCCAAGTTCGACGTCACCGACATCCCCGACGACCTCCGGGCCCAGGCCGACGAGTACCGCGAGAAGCTGATCGACGTCATCTCCAACTACGACGACGACTTCATGGAGCGGGTGCTCGAGGAGGACGACGTCACCCCCGACGACGTCCGCCGGGTGATCCGCAAGGCCACCATCTCCGACGGCCTCGTGCCGGTCCTGCTCGGCTCGTCCTTCAAGAACAAGGGCGTTCAGCCGCTCCTCGACGCGGTCGTCGACTACCTCCCGTCGCCGCTCGACACGCCGCCGGTGCACGGTCTCAGCCTCCGGGGCAACGAGGAGGTCGAGCGCAAGCCGTCGATCGACGAGCCGTTCTCGGCCCTGGCGTTCAAGATCGTCGCCGACCCCCACGGCAAGCTCACCTACTTCCGCGTGTACTCCGGGAAGCTGAACAAGGGCGACACCGTCCTCAACTCCCGCACCCAGAAGAAGGAGCGGGTCGGCCGCCTCCTCCTGATGCACGCCAACCAGCGCGAGGATCTCGACTACATCGAGGCGGGCGACATCGTGGCCGGCATCGGGTTCAAGGACACCCGCACCGGCGACACGCTCTGCGACGACAAGGCCGGCATCGTGCTCGAGAGCCTCGAGTTCCCCGAGCCGGTGATCCACGTCGCCGTCGAGCCCAAGACCAAGGCCGACCAGGACAAGATGGGCAAGGCCCTGTTCTCCCTCTCCGAGGAGGACCCGACCTTCCAGGTCCGCACCGACGAGGAGACCGGCGAGACGGTCATCTCCGGGATGGGCGAGCTGCACCTCGAGGTGCTCGTCGACCGGATGCTCCGCGAGTTCAACGTCGACGCCACCGTCGGCAAGCCGCAGGTCGCGTACCGCGAGACGATCACCGAGAACACCGGGCCGGTCGTCTACCGCCACGTCAAGCAGACGGGCGGCTCGGGCCAGTTCGCCCACATCGTCATCGAGCTCGAGCCCACCGGCCCCGGTGGCGGCTACGAGTTCGAGGACAAGATCACCGGCGGCCGCATCCCGCGCGAGTTCATCCCGTCGGTCGACGCCGGCATCCAGGCCGCCATGACCTCGGGCGTGCTCGCCGGGTTCCCGACCGTCGACATCAAGGCCCGCCTGGTCGACGGCTCGGCCCACGACGTCGACTCCTCGGAGATGGCGTTCAAGATCGCCGGCACGATGGCGTTCCGGGAGGCCGCCCGCAAGGCCAAGCCGGTCCTGCTCGAGCCGATCATGAAGGTCGAGGTCGCCACGCCCGAGGACTACATGGGCGACGTCATCGGCGACCTGTCCTCCCGCCGCGGCAAGGTCGGCGGCATGGAGCAGCGCGGCAACAGCCAGGTGGTCAACGCGACCG
>JAAYBP010000410.1 GCA_012730075.1 Acidimicrobiales bacterium
CCCGCACGACGATCACGACGCCGACGACGGCACCGACGACATCGCGATCGTCGGCATGGCGGCCCACCTCCCGGGCGCACCGTCGGTCGAGGCCTACTGGCGCGACCTCACCTCCGGCACCGAGCGGGTGCGCCCCCTCTCCGACGAGGAGCTCATCGAAGCGGGCGTGCCCCGCGACGTGCTGCTGCGCCCCGGGTACGTGAAGGCGGCCGCGCCGCTGGAGGGCGTGTACGACTTCGACCCCGACTTCTTCGGCCTGTCGCCGAAGGAGGCCGGGATCATGGACCCCCAGCACCGCCACTTCCTCATGTGCGCGTGGGAGGCGATGGAGGATGCGGGCCACGTGCCGTCCGGCTTCGACGGGGCGATCGGCATCTTCGCCGGTTGTGGCACCGCCGACTACTACCGCCGCCACGTCCTCTCCAACCCGGGCCTGGTCGACGACGTCGGCCTCTTCCTGCTGCGCCACACCGGCAACGACAAGGACTTCCTCGTCACGCGGGCGAGCTACCTGTTCGACCTCCAGGGCCCGGCGGTCAACGTGCAGACCGCGTGCTCGACCTCGATGGTCGCCGCCCACCTCGGCGTACAGCACCTGTTGAACGGCGAGTGCGACATGGCGCTGGCGGGCGGGGTGACCATCGAGATCCCGCACCGTCACGGCTACCAGTACGTCGACGGCGAGATCCTCTCCCCCGATGGCCACTGCCGGGCCTTCGACCATCGCTCGGCGGGCACGGTGTTCGGCAGCGGCGTCGGCGTCGTGGTGCTGCGCCGCCTCGACGACGCCCTCGCCGACGGTGACCACGTGTACGCGGTGATCCGGGGCACGGCGGTCAACAACGACGGGTCCCGCAAGGTCGGCTACCTCGCCCCGTCGGTCGACGGCCAGGCCGAGTGCGTGGCCGAGGCCCTGGCCGTCGCCGACGTCGATCCGGACACGATCTCCTACGTCGAGTGCCATGGCACCGGCACTCCGGTCGGCGACCCGATCGAGGTGGCGGCGCTCACCCAGGCGTTCCAGGCCGACGGACCGATCCCCGCCGGCTCGTGCGGCATCGGCAGCGTCAAGACCAACATCGGCCACCTCGACACCGCGGCCGGTGTCGCCAGCCTGATCAAGGCCACGCTCGCGGTGCACCACGGCGAGATCCCGCCGTCGCTGAACTTCGAGAAGCCCAACCCGATCCTCGGGCTCGAGGACACCCCGTTCACCGTCGTCGACGAGCTGCGCCCGTGGCCCGACGACCGCGACGGGCCCCGGCGGGCGGGGGTCAACTCGCTCGGTGTCGGCGGCACCAACGCCTTCGCCGTGCTCGAGGAGGCGCCCGAGGCGACCGCCGCGCCGGCGAGCGGTCGGGCGACGGTGATCGGCCTGTCCGCCCGCACGCGCAAGTCGCTCGACGCCGCCGCCGGCCGACTCGCCGCCCACCTGCGCAGCCACCCCGACCTCTCGCTCGATGACGTCTCCTGGACGCTCCAGGTCGGACGGCACCCCTTCCCCGAGCGGAGGGTGCTCGCCGCCCACGACCTCGACGAGGCCGCCCGCCTGCTCGAGGCGGGCGACAGCCGGCGGATCCACACCCACACCGCCCCGACCGGACCCCGGTCCATCGCCTTCATGTTCCCGGGCGGCGGCGCCCAGCACGCGCGCATGGCGGCCGACCTGTACGCGACCGAGCCGACGTTCGCCGCGACGCTCGACGAGGGGTTCCGCCTGCTCCTCGACGCGCACGACCTCGACCTGCGCCCCCTGCTGCTCGACGACGTCGACGGCGCCGACGAGCAGCTCGAGCGGCCCCGGTTCCAGATCCCGGCGATCTTCCTCGTCGAGGTCGCGCTGGCCCGCCTGCTGGTCGAATGGGGCATCGAGCCCACCGCGCTCGTCGGCCACAGCCTCGGCGAGAACACCGCCGCGTGCGTCTCGGGCACGATGTCGTTCCCCGACGCGCTGGGCCTCGTCGCCCTGCGCGGGCGCCTGTTCGAGCGGGCCGGCGGCGGGATGGTCGTGGCCCCGGTCCCCCCCGACGAGATCCAGGACCTGATCGACGAGCTCGCCCTCGACCTCGCCGTCGTCAACGCCCCCGACCTCAGCGTGGTGTCCGGGCCGCGCGACGCGCTGGCCACGTTCCGCGAACGCCTGGCGGCGACCGGTGTAGAGGCGCAGGCGGTCCGCATCGACACCGCGCCCCACAGCCGCCTGCTCGACCCGGTGCTCGACGAGTTCGGCGCCTACCTCCGCTCGATCGAGCTTCGACCGCCCACGATCCCATGGGTGTCGAACCGCACCGGCACGTGGATCACCGACGCCGACGCCACCGACCCCGACTACTGGGTCGCCCACATGCGCGGCACCGTGCGGTTCTCCGACTGCGTGGCCACGCTCGCCGAGGACCCGAACCGGATCCTGCTCGAGGTCGGACCGGGCAAGACGCTCTCGTCACTCGTTCGCGGCCACCCGGCGATCAAGGCGCCCCACGAGGCCATCCCGACCATGCGCCACCCCGAGGAGGACGTCGCCGACGACGTCGCCCTGCGCACCGCGCTCGGCCGCCTCTGGGCGTCGGGCCACGACGTCGACCTCGCCCTCCTCGTCGAGACCGACGGTCGCCGCCGGGTACCGCTGCCGACCTACGCGTTCCAGACCCAGCCGTTCCTGATCGAGCCGGGCACCCCGGCCGACGTCGGTCGGGCCGACGCCTTCGCCTCCCGCGACGACGAGGACGACTGGGACTGGGCGCCGGTGTGGCGCAGCCGCGACGTCGAGCCCGCCACCACCGGCCACCTCACGTGGATGCTGGTCGCCGACCGCACCGGGCTCGCCGACGACCTCGCCGACCGGCTGCGCCGCCGCGGCGACGACGTGGTGCTCGTACAGCCCGGCGACTCCTACCAGGCGGTGTCGGACCAGTCCTACGTGATCGCCCCGGAGAACGGCCTCCCCGAGTACGAGGCGCTGTTCCACGACGTGATCCTCGCCGGGCACACGCCCGACCGGATCGTCCACCTCGCCCTGATCGGCGACGACGACCGCCAGTTCCGCCCCGGGAGCTCGTTCTTCCACCGCAACC
Organism: Acidimicrobiales bacterium; assembly: GCA_012730075.1. GTDB lineage: Bacteria > Actinomycetota > Acidimicrobiia > Acidimicrobiales > Iamiaceae > Iamia. Next base: position 3,072 of record JAAYBP010000410.1, read on the forward strand.
AGGAGCTCGGCTTCCAGAGCCTGGTGCTGCTCGCCCAGGCGTGGGACGCGACCGACCTGAAGCGACCGCTGCACATCTCCGTCGCGACGATGGGCTCCCAACGCGTCCTGCCCACCGACCCGACGCCGTGGCCCGAGCAGGCGACCGTGCTCGGACCCGTCCAGGTCATCCCGCGGGAACTGGCCGGGGTCACCGTCTCGACCTTCGACATCGACCAGCGCGACCTGTTCCCCACCGGCCGCCTCGACGTGGCCGCCCGCACCGCGGTCGACGCCCTGCGCGCCGCCCGCGACGGCGGCCTCGGATCGGTCCGCGACGCCTTGGCCGAGCGCGACCGGCCACCGAGCCGCGACGTCGTGCTGCGCGACATGGTGTTCGCCGAGGTCACCGCGCCGCCGTCGGACGCCATCGCCGCGATCCGCGGCGACCGCCGCTTCGTGCGGGACTTCCAACGCACCCGACCGACCGAGGCCGAGCCCCGCGTCCGCGAGGGCGGCACGGTGCTCGTCACCGGCGGACTCGGCGGCATCGGGCTCACCGTCGCCGGTGCGCTCCACCGCGACCGCGGCTGCCGCGTCGTGCTGCTCAGCCGCCGCGACCTCCCCGACCGCGCCACCTGGCCCGACCGCGCCGCCGTCGGCGACGCCCTCGGTCGGCGGCTCGCCGCCCTGCTCGCCCTCGAGGCCGAGGGGGCCGACATCACCGTCGCCACCGGCGACGTCACCGACGCCGACCAGATGCGCGCCGTCACCGCCTCGATCCGCGCGAGCCACGGCGGGATCCACGCCGTGGTCCACGCCGCCGGCGCGATCGACGACGGCCCGCTGATCGGCAAGGACCTCAGCGACCTCGACGAGGTCCTCGCGCCCAAGGTGTACGGCACGCTCGTGCTCGAGGAGGTGCTCGCGGACGACGACCTCGACCTGTTCGTCGCGTTCGGCTCCACCAGCACCGCCACCGCGCCGGTCGGCCAGGTCGACTACGTCGCCGCCAACGCCTTCCTCGACGCCCTCGCCGGCGCCCGCCACGCCCACGGCCGCACCGAGTACCTGACCCTCGGCTGGGGCGTGTGGGCCGACGTCGGCATGGCCGCCGACGCCACCGCCGCCCACGACGCGCCGGCCGACCGACCCGCCGAGCACCCGCTGCTCGACACGGTCGCCACCGACCACCAGGGCGTGACCCGCATCGGCATCGCGTGGGACGCGCCGACGACGTGGGTGCTCGACGAGCACCGCGTCGCGTCCGGCGAGGCCCTGCTGCCCGGTGCCGGGTACCCCGAGCTGGCCCGCGCCGCCCTCGCCGAGATCGGCGTCACGTCGCCGTTCGAGCTGTCCGATCTGCTGTTCCTCCGTCCCCTCGCCGCCCGCGACGATCGCGTCGAGGCCCAGATCGAGCTGACCCCCGACGCCGAGGGCTACCGGATGCGGGTGCGCCAGGCGATCGACGAGCCGACCACCACGGCCGAGGGCGGGGCGGCCGCTCCGGGCGGCGGCTGGGTCGTGGCCGCCGAGGCGACGCTGCGCCTGCGCCGACCCGCACCGCCCGAGCCCGTCGACCTCGTCGCCGCCGAGGACGCCGCGCCGGACGCACGACCGCTGCGCACCGCCCAGCAGGACCACCTCCGCTTCGGGCCCCGGTGGGACGTCGTCACGCGGGTGCGCCAGGGCGACGGCACGTCGATCGCCCGGCTGCACCTCCCCGACCGCTTCGCCGCCGACCTCGACGACGTGGGCCTGCACCCGGCCCTGGTCGACCTCGGCACCGGCTTCGCGATGGACCTCATCCCCGGGTACACGGGCGAGACGCTCTGGGTGCCGGTCCGCTACGACCGGATCCAGGTGCTCGACCGCCTCGGCGCCGACGTCGTCGCCCGGGCCCGGATCCGCCCGATGGGCCCCCACGACGAGGTCGCCACGTTCGACGTCGACCTGTGCCACCCCGACGGCTCGGTCGCGGTCGAGGTCCGGGGCTTCTCGATCCGGAGGCTCGACGGTCCCCTCGACGTCGCCCCTCCGACCCGCCCCGGCGAGGTCGAGCGCACCACCGATCCGGACGCCGCCCCGTCGGCGGCGGAGCTGGCGCTGCGCCACAACGTGGCGCAGGGGATCCAGGCCGAGGAGGGCGCCCGCGCGTTCCTGCGGGTGCTCCGCATGGAGCCGGTCCCGGTCCGGTACGTCTCGTCGATGGACCTGACCGCCCTGCGGGCCCAGGTCGCCGCCGCCGCGGCCGCCCAGCTCCGTGGCCCCGGCGAGCAGGACGTCACCTTCGCCCGGCCCGACATCGACACCGATTACGTCGAGGCCCGCGACGATCTGGAGCGCACGCTCGTCGGCCTCTGGCAGGAGCTGCTCGGCATCAGCGAGGTCGGCGTCCGCGACGACTTCTTCGACCTGGGCGGCCACAGCCTCATCGCCGTGCGCCTGTTCGCCCGGGTGCGCAAGCTGTTCTCGGTCGACTTCCCGGTGTCGGTGCTGTTCGACGCCCCGACGATCGAGGCGGTGGCCGCCCTGATCCGCGAGGCCCGACCCGGCGACGACGGTGACGAGCCCGACGGCGCGCCGGTCGTGGTCGCGCCCCGCCCCCGCTACCGCCACCTCGTGGCCATGCACCCCGGAGAGGGCGGCCCCGGCCTCCCCTTCTTCCTCGTGGCCGGAATGTTCGGCAACGTGATGAACCTGCGCCAGCTCGCCCACCGCATCGGTGAGGACCGGCCGTTCTTCGGCGTCCAGGCGAGGGGCCTGTACGGCGGCGAGGACCCCCACGAGGACTTCGTCGAGATGGCCCGCGACTACCTCGACGAGATCCGAAGCGTCCAACCCACCGGTCCCTACCTGCTCGGCGGGTTCTCCGGCGGTGGCATCACCGCGGTCGAGATGGCGCTCCAGCTCCTCGACGCGGGCGAGGAGGTCGGCGCGGTCGTGCTGCTCGACACGCCGACGCCGCTCAACCCACCCCTCACGTTCGGCGAGCGGCTCAAGATCCAGCGCGACAACCTGTCGCGCCAGGGCGTCGCCTACGTACGGGAGTGGGCGGTCAACCGCGTGAAGTGGCAGCAGGAGAAGCGGCGCCGCCGCGACGCGGTCACCGACGAGGCCGACGCCGGAGCGCTCCACTCGACCGAGATCGAGCGGGCCTTCTACCGCGCCCTGGAGCGCTACGAGATGCGCTTCTACGCGGGCACGCTCACGCTGTTCCGGCCCAAGCTCGATCCGCTCCACGTGTTCGGCCCCGACCGGCAGATCAACATCGACCGCCGCTTCATCTTCCACGACAACGGCTGGGGCCCGTGGTGCGACCGGGTCGACGTCACCGAGGTGCCCGGCACCCACGACAGCGCCGTGCTCGAACCGCACGTCCGGGTGCTCGCCGGACACCTCCGCGACGTGCTGGCCGCTGCCGACCGCGGCCCGAGCCCCGACGACCCCGTGTCCGAGCCGTCCGCGGGGGCCACCGCGCGATGACCCGCCCGGCGGCGGCCGTCGCGGCCTCGCTCGCCGACGCCCTCGCCTCGCTGGCCCCGACCGGAGTGCGGTGCGAGGTCCTTCCGATCGACGCCGTGCACCGGGCGTCCCTCTTCGCCGACGAGCGGGCGGCGATGGCCGCCGCCCGGCCGCGACGGCGTGACGAGTTCGCCACCGGCCGGGCCGCCCTCCGCGCCGCCCTCGGGCGGCCGGTCGCCGTCCCGGTCGGCGACGGGGGACGACCGGTCCTGCCGCCCGACGTGACCGGCTCGATCGCCCACGACGACGCCGTGGCGGTCGCGGTCGCCGGATCGAGCGCGCGGTGGGCGGCGCTCGGGGTCGACCTGGAACGGGCCGGGCCGATGCCGGCGGACGAGGCGGCCCTCGTCCGCCGAACCGACGAGGGCGACCTGGACGCGCGGATGGTCTTCGTGCTCAAGGAGGCGGCCTACAAGGCCTGGTCCGCGCTGGGCGGCCGCCTCCTCGACTTCACCGAGATGCGCGTCGAGGTCGCCGGGGAGGGCTCGTTCGTCGCCACGCCGATCGTGTCCGGTGCCCCGAACCTCCGCGGTCGCTACGGCCTGGTGGATGAGCGCTGGCTGGCGGTGGTGGCCTTCACCCGTCGGACCGGCGTCGGCTGCTTCGGAGCGGGCCTGGCTTGAACCCCCGCCGGCACCGAGGGTCGGCCGGGGCTGTGGTCGCCGCCATCGGACCGCGCCGCGCTCGCGCGGCGCTGCCGCCACGATCCGATGCGGTCGAAGATCTGGTGCCGCATCGTCGCGACCGGCAGCACCTCGTAGCCCGTCAGCTCCTGACCGACCGCGGCCAGCCCGGCGGTGTCCTGTCGCTCCGGCACCGCCACGACGATCGCGTCGCAGTGCCGCGCGAGCAGCACCGCGACCGAGGACTCGAGCAGCGGCCCGCCGTCGAACACGACGATGTCGAAGCCCCGCTGGAGCGCATCGGTCCGGATGCTGTCGAACGCGCCCCGCCCGCGCTGCGGACCGGCGACGTCGCGAATCGACGCGAGCTCGATGCGCCCGTAGGCCGACACCGCCTGGGCGCTCGGCCCCGACGCGACGGCGACGCCGGCATCGGGCGGGCGGCCCTGCCCGACCGGCCGGCCCCGGTGGACCAGATCGGCGTCGACGAGCAGCACCGCCGCGCCTGCCTCCGCGTAGCGCCGGGCCATGGCCGTCGCCAGCGACGTCGTGCCCGCGGCCCGCTGCGACCCGACGACGAGGACGCTCAGGAGGTCGCCTTCGACGCCGATGCCCTCGGTGCGGACGCACAGCCGTTGGACGAAGCTCCCGGCCGGGTCGGGCAGGTGCCGGTCGACCAGGTGGCCGGGCAGCGCCCGCATCTCGGGCTGGTAGGGCAGGCGGCCGACCACGGCGTGACCGATCAGCTCACGGACCTCATCGTCGCCGAGGACCCGGGACGACATCCGCGCCATGACGATCGCGGCGAACGCCCCGGCGAGGCCACCGCCCACGAGGCCCGCGACCCGGAACAGCTTCGTGGACGACGACGTGGGGTGGGTCGGCAGGGTCGCTCGCTGCACGACCTCGCTCGAGACCCGGAGACGGGCGTTGGTGTTCAACTCGTTCTTCGTGCCGAGCAGGTTCTCGTACTGCGACAGCAGGACGCCCTTCTCCGACGCCAGCCGGGGGGAGACCTGCTCGATCGACGGCACCGCGTCGCGGTCTCGGAACGGCTCGAGGGCGTCCTCGATCGCCTCGTCGATCTCGTTCAGCTGATCGCGGATGGTCGCGATCTGGGCGTCGAGCTGCTCGATCTCGGGGGCCTGGGTGTCCTCGATCTGGGCCCGCAGCGACTCGAAGTAGATGTCGAGGTACGCGTTGCCGATGGCCTGGGACAGCTCCGGGTCCTGTGAGGTGACCTCCACGTGCACGACGTCGGTCAGGGGCTCGTGGGTGAACGACACCAGGGAGGCGACCTCGGCCGGGCGCAGGTCGGGGTCGACCCGCTCGGCCACCCGCTGGGCGAGGACCTCCGAGTTGAGGACGTTGAGCTGGCCCTTCACGTAGCGGTCCGGGTCGTTGGACCGGTACGACTGGAACGAGTCGCTGGGCGCCTGGAGGAGCAGCACCGCCCGGGACGTGTACCCGGCCGGGCCGCTGGGCGCCAGCACCGTGGCGGCGAGGACCCCACCGAGGGCGCCCAGGATCACGACCCACCAGTAGCGGCGGAGGGCGCTCGTGATGAAGGGAAGCTCCATGAGGATCCTCGGAGGGGGTGGATGGTGTGGGCGGTTCCGGGCTCCGAAGCGCCGGACCGAGGAGGACCCGCCGACTGAGCCGCCCTACATCATTGCCGCGACGCGACCGCGGATCACGGCACCGCCGAGGTCCCGTGTCGGTCCCCCTCGGAGGCGTCGAGGGCCCGGTCGGCGCGTGCCTGGAGCACGACCAGCGCGGACCAGGTCATCAGGACCTGCATCGCCTCGGTGACGAGCGTGGCGATCGCCGCCCCCTCCCAGCCCCGCCCCGGGATCAGCACGATGAAGAGCACGACGCCGATCGCCGCGTTGGCGACCACGATCCCGGTGCGGATGCCCGTCCGTCCCAGTCCCAGCAGGGCGTTGAGCGAGTACAGGCCGAGCCCGCGGAGCAGCACGATCGGCGACAGCCATCGCACGATCTCGACCGACCCCTCGAACTCATGGCCCACCAGCAACGGGAACAGCGGTGCGACGACGATCACGGCGATCGCGAACACGACGCCGTAGGCGAGGGCGACCACGCTGTATCGGAGCGCGAGCTTCAGGTAGTGACGCGGCTCGGTCGACGGGCGCAGGAACTGGACGTGGGTCGTGTTCGCCAGGGCCCCGAGGGGGACCATCCCGAGTTGCACGATGCGATAGGCCGCGGCGTACAGGCCGGTGTCGGTGACGTACCGGTTGGCCGCCAGCACCACCTTGTCGCCGTCGTTGCCGACCGAGTCCGCCGAGATCGCCGCCGAGAACGCGAGGTTCGTGCGGATGTGCCTCGCGTGGATCCGGCCCGGTAGGGGCGCGAAGCCGAAGCGGCGCCCCACCCGGCGGAGCGCGACGGCGCCGAGCACGAACGACCAGGTGAGCTGGGCGACTCCCAGGTTGGCCACCGTGAGGGAGTCGGTGACGAACAGCCCGACGAGCAGGACCGTCCGTCCCATGATCAGGAGCAGCCGGATCCTCGCCGCACCCGTGAAGGAGTCCGCGGCCTGCACCGTGGTGGCCGCCACCAGCACGATCGGGGTCGTGAGCAGCTCGATGGTGATGATCGACACGATGGCGACGATGCTCAGGTGGTCGATCACGAGGAGGGCGGCCAGGGTCGACCCCAGGGTCAGCAGCCCGCCGAGGATCAAGACGATCGACACGCTCGACCGCGCCGTCTCGCCCAGCGGCTCGTCGCGCGAGACCGTGTGCTGGAGCATGGCGAGGACCACCCCCGACGCCGACAGCGTCACCAGCGGGCTGATGATGGCGTAGAGCGACGCGTAGGCGCTGTAGCCGTCGACCCCGAGCGAGCGTCCGAGCAGCATGAACGCCAGGATCGTGCCGACGATCGTCGCCAGCTCGAGCCCCATCGCCCAGAGCTGCTCGCCGGTGCGGCTGACGACCTGGGCCCGGATCCGGCCGGTCAACCCTCCCCCACCCACGTCAGCGGGAGGGCCTCGTCGTCGATCGGCTCACGTCCCGAAGGTAGGCCATCAGTGGTGGTCGACCCGGACTCCGGCCGCGCCGAGGACCCGGCCCACGCCCCTCAGGACCTCGGCGATCCCGTACCGCCACCACCACCCGCGCGCCGACGGGACCAGGTGGCGGAGCGCCCCGAGGCTCCGCCGGATCCCTCCGAGCGCGACGCGCACCCGTGACGACCGTCCGGCGAGGAGCGTGACGACCGCCTCGGTGTTGCCGTACCAGAAGCGCCGCCGGAGCTGGTACCGGAGCGACGTGCGCTCGAGCGGCACCTGTTCGCGCACGACGGCCCGGGCCGCGAAGACGTGCGCGACGTCTTGGGCGTGCATGTCGCGGAAGAAGATCGTGTCCTCGCCCCCGACCACGCCGAGGGCCTCCCGGAAGCGGACCCCGCCGGGCCCGACCAGGGAGGAGCGCACCAGCGTGTTCTTGATGTGGCCCACCTCGATCGGAGCCCCGTCCGGGAGGTCGCGCGGCCCTTCGAGGAAGGGCTCATCGGTGAGCCACGGCGGGGCACCCGGCGGTGCCTCGTCGACGCACGCCCCCGACACGCAGTCGGCGGAGCGATCCCGCTGAGCGTCGACCAGGTGCCCCATCCAGCCCGGGTCCGGCAGGCAGTCGTCATCGATGCACGCGATCCAGTCCGCCACCTCGCGGCCGCGGTCGAGCGCGAGGTTGCGCGCCCGGGCGATGTTCCCCGTGCCGGACGCCCCGAGCCTCACCCCCAGCTCGAAGCGGTCGGCGAACGCCTCGACCGTCGCGGTCGCCGAGCGGTCGGGGTCGTCGTCGATCACCACCACCCCGACCCGGGCGCGGTCGCCCACCTGCTCGGCGTCGTCGACGAGCCGTTCCAGGAGCCGTCGCAGCGCGTCGGTCCGACGGTAGGTGCAGATGCACACGGCGACCGTCGTCGAGCCCGCCGCCTCGTGCTCCGCCGCCTCTCCCGTCATCGCCAGGGCACGCTAATCGGCGACCGGGTGCGGCCCGGGTGCCGGCCGCGGCAGCTCCCAACGCCCGGCGAGGCTCGGGAACCGACCGACGACGCCGGCCACCACGGAGAGGTCGTCGGGGTCGAGGCGCGTCCGCCACCGCCCCCGCTCCTCCGCCGCGACGCGTTCGATCTCGTAGCCCTGCCCCGCCCGATCGCGTTCGCTCACCCACGTGGATGCGGCATCGGTCCACTCCAGGCCGAGCCGCGCGGCGACATCACGCAGGCGGGCGACCGGATCGGCGAGGACGTCCTCGTGGTCGACGACCGTCAGGCCGCGCTCACCGGCGGTGCGGACCAGCGCATCGGCGAGGAACGCGAACTGCCACGCGGCCCGCTCGACGAACGTCCCCGGTTCGCCGGGATGCCTCCCCGGGTCGGCGACGGCCGCCCACAACCGCTCGTCGCTCCAGGGGAAGGCGTGCGCAGACCACCCCAGGTCCCGCCAGCTCCCGATGACGTTGGCCGGGTGCCGCACGACGACCAGGCCGGCGTCGACGGGAACCTCGGTCAACAGCCAGTCGAGCGCGAGCGCGGCGTGAACCGACTTCACGACCGTCGCGCCACCGGTGACAGGACCGGGCACGGCGTCGCCGTACGCGGCCCGGAACAGCCGGGCGTAGGCCGGGGCGGGGTCGCCTGGCCGCAGCAGCGGGTACAGGCCGAGGTCCGCCTTGGCCACCGCCGCCTCCGGGTGGAGCCGGTCGTTGTCGGGCTCGTGCACGAGGCTGACGTCCGAGCACTCGCGCAGGGCGTGGGTGATCCAGGTCGTTCCGGACCGGGCGATCCCGGCCACCAGCACCCGCCGGACCGGCTCCCGCGACCCGATGCTGGCCATGTCGTCGGACCCTACCGGTCGGTGCCGTATCGACCGGCCGTCGACCATGATGACGCGGTGCAGACGCGACGACTCGGCCGCAGCGACCTCGAGGTGGGACGGATCGCCTACGGGTGCTGGCGCCTGGCGGGCGGCGTCGACGAGGCGCGGGCGAAGGTCGAGACGGCGCTCGACCTCGGCATGACCCTGATCGACACCGCCGACATCTACGGCGATCGGCGTCCGGTCGGGCACGGGGCGGCCGAGGAGTTGCTCGGTCGGGTGCTGGCGGCCGACCGGGGCCTGCGCGACCGCATGGTGCTGGCGACCAAGGGCGGGATCGTCCGCGGCGTCCCCTACGACTCGTCCCCCGGGTACCTGCGCGACGCCTGCGAGGCGTCACTGCGCCGGCTCGGCGTCGACGTCATCGACCTGTACCAGGTCCACCGGCCGGACCTGCTCGCCCACCCGGCCGACGTGGCGGCGACCCTGCTGGAGCTGCGCGACGCCGGCAAGGTGCGCGAGCTCGGCGTGTCGAACTACTCGCCGGCGCGCCACGCCGCCCTCCAGCGCCACCTCGGCGATGTCGCGCTGGCGACGACCCAGCCCGAGCTGAGCCTGCTGCACCTCGACCCGATCGACGACGGCACCCTCGACGGGGCGATGGCCGACGACGTCACCCCGCTCGCCTGGAGCCCCCTCGCGGGCGGCCGGATCGCCACCGGCGACGCGCCCCCCGAGCTGGTCACCAGGCTCGACGAGCTGGCCGAGCGCGAGGGCGCGTCCCGCGCCGCGGTCGCCCTCGCCTGGGTGCTCGCCCACCCCGCTGGGGTCATCCCGATCGTCGGCACCCAACGGCTCGACCGGATCGCCGACGCGGCCACCGCGACCTCGGTCCACCTGAGTCGGACCGACTGGTACGCCCTCACCGCCGCGGCGGGCCGGGACCTGCCGTGACCGTCGAGGTGTCGTGGTTCGGCGCCCTGTGCGACGACGACTACGAGCAACTCGGCGTGGCCGACCCGGCCCGGCTCAGCTCGCCCGCCCACTGCGGCGCCATCGTCCGGGCCGCCGAGGCCGCCGGCTTCGACAACGTGCTGCTGCCGTCGGGCTACGCGCTCGGCATCGACGCGGTCGCCTTCGCCTCGGCCGTGGCGCCCACCCTGGACCGCATGCGGCTGCTCGTCGCCGTTCGCAGCGGCGAGATGTGGCCACCGCAGCTCGCCCGCCAGCTCGCCACGCTCGACCACCTCCTCGACGGGCGCCTCACCGTCAACGTCATCTCCAGCGACCGCCCCGGCGAGACGCTCGGGTCCACGGCGCGCTACCAGCGCACCCTCGAGGAGATGCGGATCCTGCGCGCCCTGCTCGACCGCGAGGCGGTCCGCCACCACGACGTCACCTACGACCTCGAAGTCGACCCGCCGCGCCTCGGCACCGTCTCGGGCCGCTGCCCGCCGCTCTACTTCGGCGGTCTGTCCGAGCCCGCCCGCGACGTCGCCGCACGCGAAGCCGACGTCTACCTGATGTGGCCCGACACCGAGCCCGCCGTCGCCGCGCTCGTCGCCGACCTGCGAGAGCGCGCCGCCCGCCACGGCCGCACCCTGAGGTTCGGGTACCGGGTGCACGTCATCGTCCGCGAGACCGAGGACGAGGCCCTCGCCGCGGCCGCCCACCTCGTCGCCCGGCTCGACGACGCCGTCGGAGCCGAGATCCGCGAGCGCTCGCTCGACAGCGCCTCGGCGGGCGTGCGCCGCCAGGCCGAGCTGCGCGACGCGTCCGGTGGCGACGGATTCGTCGAGGACCACCTCTGGACCGGCATCGGCCGGGCCCGCAGCGGCTGCGGCGCGGCGATCGTCGGCGACCCCGACCAGGTGCGGGCCAAGCTCGAGCGCTACGTCGAGCTGGGCATCGACGCCTTCATCCTCTCCGGCTACCCGCACCGCGACGAGTGCGAGCGCTTCGGCCGCCTCGTGCTCCCCCACCTCGACCACGGCCCGCTCGTCCTCGGCGCCGCCTGAGGCACCACCCCGGCCTTCAGCCCAGGTCGAGCTCGGCCAGGTCGACCGGGCGGCCCTCGTCGATCGAGCGGTGGGCGGCGACGCCCATCGCCACCGACCAGAGGCCGTCGTCGACGGTGACCTCCGGCGCGGTGTCGGCGCGGATCGCGTCGCGGAACCGGGCCAGCTCCACGTAGCTCGCGCCGTGGTGGCCGCCCAGGTACCGGATCTCGGGGTCGTCCTCGACCGCGCGCACCTCCACCGGCCACTCCGGACCACGGCTGCCGACCACCAGCTCGGCCCGCCGACCCCGGGCCAGCTCCATGAAGCCGGGCAGGTCGGCCTCCAGCTTCCCCGCGTCGCCGACCGCCACCAGCTCCTGCTCCCACCGCGACCCCTCGGCGAACATGCACAGGTCGAGCGCGGCGCGGGCGCCGCTCGGGTAGTCGACGACGACGTAGGCGTTGTCGAGGATGTCGGGCACCTCGCCGTCGTAGACCTCGTCGAGGTGGTTCACGTCCTGGGCGCCGCTCGCGTACACCCGCACCGGGCGCTCGTCGAGCACCAGGTTCATCAGGTCGAAGAAGTGACAGCACTTCTCCACCAGGGTGCCGCCGGTGTTGCGGTCGAAGCGGTTCCAGTCGCCGACCTTCATCAGGAACGGGTAGCGGTGCTCGCGGATCGACACCATGCGCACCCGCCCGGCGTCGCCCGCCCGCACCCGGCGCAGCAGCAGGTCGACCGCGGGCATGTACCGATACTCGAGGCCGACCCAGACCACTCCGTCGTGGCGCGCCGCCCGGTCGCGTACGGCGAGGCAGTCGGCGATCGTCGTGCACAGCGGCTTCTCGACGAAGAGGTGGAGCCCGTCGAGCCACAGGTCGTCGAGCACCGTCCGGTGGGTGTGGTTGGGCGAGGCGACGATCACCGCGTCGACGCCTCCGGCGGCGACGAGGTCGCGGTGGTCGGTGAAGACGGCGACGTCACCACCGGCCCGGGCGGCGGCCTGCTCCCGCATCGCCGCGTCGGGGTCGCTCAGCGCGACGACCCGAACGCCGGGCAGGGCGGCCAGGTTGGCGATGTGCTCCTGGCCCATCATCCCGGCCCCGACGATCCCGAACCGGATGTCCTCCACGGCCGCAGGACCCTACCGGAGCCCCGCCGCGCCCTCAGCCCCGCTGGGGGACGTACCGCGCCAGCGTCCGGAAGTCGTCGCGATTCGGGACCCTCGGCGCGGGAGGGTTCGGCGTCACCTGGAACCGGGTTCCGGGTGACGTCCCCGTCCACGCGAGGCCAAGGGTCCGCGCCGGGCGGGCTGGGCACGCCGCCGCCCGGGCGCGGGGAAGGGGCCGCCTGGGGCGGCCTCCTTCGTGGGGTGTTCTCGGGTGGGGTGGGTTGGTCCCGGTGGGTGCCCGCGTCAGGCGGCGGGCGTTCGTTCCCGGTTCGGCGGCGCCGCCCCCGCCGCGCTGGTCGCGCTCGCGCCCGTGTCTGTCCCGGTCCCGGTCCCGCTGGCCTCGCCGTTGTCGGGGGACCGGGGTTGGGTCTTGGCGTAGTGGATGAGGTGCTTGTGGAGCCGTTCACCGGTCGGCCCGTCATACGGGGCGACGCGGGGCATGTCCCCGGGCCGCGGCGCCGACGGTTGCCCGGCGGGGTCGAGGACCAGGCCGTGGCGGTTCGTGAAGGTCAGACCACCGGGCACGTCCGCGTTACCGGTGATGCCGAGCCCGCCGTCGTGGTGCAGCCGGTGGTGCTTCGAACAGATGCAGATCAGGTTGTGGGAGTCGGTGGGGCCGCCGTCTTCCCAGTGCACGATGTGATGCA
>JAAYBP010000411.1 GCA_012730075.1 Acidimicrobiales bacterium
CGCCTGAAGCATCGCCTCGCGATCGGCCCCGGACGTCATGGGCGGATCGTACCTGTCACCCTGCCGATCCGGTGTCGCTCGGACGCGGCCTCGCACGACGACCGGGCAGCACCCGTCAGTCGAGCGCGGCGACGAGGGCGTCGGCGAGCGAGCGGACCCGGACCACCTCGATGCCGTCGGGCGGCTCCGGGGACGAGGCGGGGACGATCGCCCGGCGGAAACCGAGGCGGGCGGCCTCGGCCAGCCGTCGGTCGAGGCCGGTGACCGAGCGGACCTCGCCGGCGAGACCGACCTCGCCGGTGGCCACCAGGTCGGCGGGGACCGACAGGTCGGCGTGGGCCGATGCCAGGGCCAGGGCGAGGGCGAGGTCGGCCCCCGGCTCGGTGACGCGCACGCCCCCCGCCGCGAGGGCGTAGATGTCGTGCTTGCCCAGGCCGATGCCGGCCCGCTGGGTGAGCACGGCGACCAGCAGCGACACGCGGCCGCGGTCGAGCCCGGTGGCCGACCGGCGAGGCTCGGTGAGGCTCGACTCGGTGACGAGGGCCTGGAGCTCGACGAGCAGGGGTCGGTGGCCCTCGATCGTCGGCACCACGGCCGAGCCGGGCACGCCGGTGAGCCGGTCGGCGAGGAACAACCCCGACGGGTCGGGCACACCGGCGAGGCCGCCCTCGCCCAGTTCGAACAGACCCAGCTCGGCGGTGGAACCGAAGCGGTGCTTGACCGCCCGCAGCACCCGCAGGGCGTGGTGGCGATCGCCGTCGAGCTCGAGGACGGTGTCGACGACGTGCTCGAGCACCCGCGGCCCGGCGAGGGCGCCGTCCTTGGTGACGTGGCCGATCAGCACCGTCGCCAGGTCGCGCTGCTTGGCCTCGCGGACCAGCCGCTGGGCGACCTCGCGCACCTGGGTGACCGCCCCGGGTGAGCCGGGCAGTTCCGGATCGGCGACGCTCTGCACCGAGTCGACGACCAGGACGTCGGGCTTCACCTCGTCGACGTCGGCCAGGACCCGCGGCAGCAGCGCCTCACCCGACAACCACAGCCGGTCGTCGCGGGCGCCGAGGCGACCGGCGCGCCGCCGGACCTGGGCGGGGCTCTCCTCGGCGCACACGTAGAGGACCGACGCCCCGGCCGCGGCCATCGCCCCCGCGACCTGAACCGCCAGGGTGGACTTGCCGGTGCCCGGCGCCCCGGCGAGCAGCGTGACCGAGCCGGGGACCAGGCCACCGGAGAGCACGCGGTCGAGCTCGGCGATGCCGGTGGCGATCGGGGCGACCTCGTCGCCGACGGTCCGGGTGCTCGGTGCCACGGGCGCGACCGGGCCGGCGGCACCCCACCCGGCCCACGCCTCGGCGGCCGGCACGGACGGGGCCTCGACCTCCTCGACCAGCGTGTTCCACTCGCCGCAACCCGGGCAGCGCCCGACCCACTGGGGGCTGGACGCCCCGCAATCCGAGCAGCGGTGGACGGTTCGGGTCCGAGCCATGGCGCCACCCTACGAACCCCCTGTGACACCGACCGGGGTCAGCGTCGCGACCGCGCTCCCTATGCGGCGCAGCGCGACCCGACCCAGCACTCGACCAACTGGCGCGCCGATCGCGCCCTCCCCGGCGGGATCGGCGCGCCAGTTCGAGGGAGGTGGCCGGCGGGAGCGAGCGTCAGGGGTCGCCGGCGCCGAGGGCCTCGGCCAGCTCGCGGCGGCCGCGGACCCCGACCTTCCGGTAGATCCGCTGGAGGTGGCTGTCGACGGTGCGCACCGACACGACCAGGTGCTCGGCGACCTCCTGGCGGCTCGCTCCCGACACGACCAGCTCGGCGATCTCGGCCTCCCGCTCGGTGAGCTGGGCCCGCGTCTCGCCCCCGCTGAGCAGCGGTTCGGAGCCGACCTCGCACCGATCGAGCAGGGCGGCGACCCGCTGGCGGGCGTGGGCTGCGTCGCGGGGACCGGGGGCCACACGTGACGCGACCGCCCAGCTCTCGGCGGCGTCGCGGGTGAAGCCGCTGCGCTCGTAGGCGTCCGCCGCCGCGACCAGCACCGCGACGTCGCCGTCGACCAGCGCTCGGGCCCGCGCCGCGTGGGTCTGGATCAGGTCGCTGTCGACGTCGCCGGCGATGCGTTCGAGCCGGTCGGCCGCCTCCATCTGCTCGTCGGTGCGCCCGTACCGGGACAGGTCGTGGAGCGCGGCCGCCTCCAGCGCGGGGCGACCGATGGCCCGGGCGGAGTCGGCCGCCGACCGGAGGGTGGCGACCGCGGCGTCGAGACGTCCCTCCGCCGCTTCGAGCCAGGCGACGAACCGGTGCTCGTCGGGCCGGAACACGGCGACCGGGCTGCCCGGGATCTCCCGCCAGTACGCCAACGCCTGCCGCGCGGCGGGCAGGTCGCCGGCGGCGGTGTGGGCGCCGACGAGCCCGGCGGCCGGATAGGCGAGCCAGCCGGGCCGCTGAACGCGCCGCAGGTCGCTCACGGCCTCGCCGAACCACCGGGCGGCCGTGCGCGGTCGGCCCGCCCGCAGGTGGCAGAGGCCCAGGTGGAGGGCGATCCATCCGTGCGCGGTCGGGTCGCCCCCGCGCGCCACGGCGGCCTCGATCCCCTCGGCGGCGGCGACCGCGACGTCGAGGCGGCCGCCGTCGGCGAGCGTGGCCAGCCGGAACAGGAACGGGGGGCCGGCGAGGGGCACCAGCCGGTCGGGGTCGCGGTCGACCAGCCCGAGCACGGCGTCGAACTCGGCGACCGCGTCGGTGGTCCGCACCCGGTTCATCAGGTCGGAAGCGAGGATCGTCCGCGCGATGAACTCGATCTCGACGTCGTCGTCGTCCAGCCACGGCACCGCCAGGGCGAGGGCCCGCTCGTCGTCACCGGTGAACGAGCGCAGCCGGGACTCCATCAGGTCGATCTCACCCACCCGGGACGGCACGTCGCGACGGGCGGCGGCGAGGGTGGCGAAGGCGTCGTCGGCCTGGTCGGCGTGGAACTGCGAGAGCGCGATCGTGCCGGCGTGGGACGCCCGGGTCTCGGGGTCGAGGTCCATCTCGGCCAGATCGCGGGTGAGGGCGCCGACCTGCTCGTGGTCGCCGGTCATCCCGAGGGCGCCGATCAGGAGGAGCAGGGCGTCGTCGCGCCCGCTCGCCCGCCACGCCCGGTCGGCCAGGTCGACGCAGAGGTCCCACCGGACGAGGCGCCCGGCACAGTCGGCGGCGCGGACCACCGCGTCGACGTCGTCCGCGGTCGGGGCGACGTCGAGCCGTCCGCTGCGGGCGACGGCCAGGCCACGGATCAGCTGGGCCTCGGGATCGGGACGCGGCGGACCGACCATCACCTGCGCGATCCGCTCCCACCGCCGGGCGATCGTGTCGGCGTCGAGCGGGCCCTTCAGCGCGGCGGCGACCAGGCGACTCGACGCCGCGCACCACAGCTCGCCGTCGACCTCGTCGGTGCGGACGAGCCCGTGTCGTTCGGCCACCGCCAGCGGGCCCGACCCGCCCAGCGCCTCGGCGTCGTCGATCGGCAGGGCATCGACCAGCGCGAGGGACTCCATGACGACCCGCGCCTCCGCGGGCAGGGCGGCCACCTCGTCGAGCACCCGCCGGTCGAGCGCGTCGTCGAGCGCACCGGTCAGGCACCAGAGGCCACCGGACCGCTCCCACGCGCTGGCGTCGCGGCCGGCCTCGACCACCGCGGCGAGCCACCCCGGGTGCCCCCGGGCCAGCCCCCAGAGCGCTTCGCGTGTCGCGGCGTCGACCGGGCCGCCGAACAGCCGCTCGGTGAGCAGGTCGGCCGCCTCGCGGGGCAGCGGGCCGAGCTCGATCTGGGCGACCAGCCCCCGCCACCAGGCGACCGGTGCCGGCCCGCCCGCCGGGTGGCGTCGGCTGGTGCCGAGCAGGGCGGCGCGCCCGCCGGCGACGATCTGGTGGACGACGGTCCGCGACGCCTCGTCGAGGTCGTCGAGCTCGTGCACGACCAGCACGGGCCGGACGACCTCGCCACCGGCCCGCTCGACGATCTGGTCGGCGGCCCACGAGAGGGTGCTGGCGTCGACCCCGTCGGGCAGGTCGCCGCCGAGGACCGGCGCCAGCGCGCCGAAGGGGGCGGCGGTCGGCGACGACGGCGCGATCCGGACCAACGGGCGCCCGTCGAGACGGACCCGCTCGACCGCCGCGTTCACGACCGTGCTGCGCCCGCACCCGCGGACGCCGGACAGGACCGCCCCCGTACCGGTGCGCACCGCGGTGATGACCCGGTCGACGACCTCGTCGCGGCCGACGGCGTCGCCCGCCTGCACGCCGGCGCTCATGGCCGACTCATCTCCGGCCGGTCAGCGCCGCCGGGTAGTCGCCCCGGGTGCGGGCCCACGCGGCCGCCGCGCCGCGCTGGGCGACCAGGCGCATGACCCCGACCGTCGCCCCCGTGACCACCGCCCACAGCAGGGCGTCGCGCCACCGCACGTCGCGCGACGCCGGCTCGCCGACCGGGTCGCCGCGGTTGAGCCGTCGCCACAACCACTCGACCATCGGCTTCGCCGCCAACCCGGCGCCCATCGCCGCCAGGCCCGCGACGCCCGTCCAGAGCTGGTCGTCGTCGATGTCCACCGGACCTCCTCCGCGGCCGCCGGGGGTGCGGCCGCACCGCTCCATCCTGCCCTCCCGCCCGACCCCCGCGCCGCGGAAGGGCCCCGGCGCGGCGTCCGACGCTTGGTGCCGCTGTCAGGCTTGCCTAACGTCGTGCCGCCATGTCGAGCGATGCACCTACCACCGGGGCCACCGCGCTCACCGCCGGGGCCACCGCGGACGCTTCCGGTCCGCCCGTGGCCGGACCCGGGAGCCCGGTGGCCGAGGTGCTGTTCACCGAGGACCTCAGCGTCGGCCACGGGAGTCGGGTCGTATGCGCGGGCATCGACCTGGAGATCGCGCCGGGCCGCCTCACCGTCGTCGTCGGCCCCAACGGGTGCGGCAAGTCGACCCTGCTCCGCACGATGGCCCGGCTCCAGCCCCCGCTCGGTGGCACCGTCCGGCTCGGCGACGACGACCTCGGCCGCCTCCGCCCCCGCGACGTGGCCCGGCGGGTCGCCTTCCTGCCGCAGTCGCCGCTCGTGCCCGAGGGCGTCACCGTCCGCCAGCTCGTCGGCTACGGCCGCCACCCCCACCAGGGGATCCTCGGCACGGTGCGCGACGACGACCGCGACGCCGTCGCCTGGGCACTCGGCGCGACCGGGCTCGACCCGCTCGCCGACCGGCTGGTCGACACGCTGTCGGGCGGCGAGCGGCAGCGGGCGTGGATCGCGATGACGCTCGCCCAGCGCACCGGCGTGCTGCTGCTCGACGAGCCGACGACGTTCCTCGACGTCCGCCACCAGCTCGACCTGATGCACCTGCTGCGGCGGCTCGTCTCGGAGCACGGCCTCGCCGTGGCCCTCGTGCTCCACGACCTCAACCAGGCGGCCGGGTTCGCCGACCACATGCTCCTGCTCGCCGGGGGCGGCGTGGTCGCCCGCGGCCGCCCGACCGAGGTGCTCACCGCCGACCACGTGCGCACCGCGTTCGAGGTCGACGCCCGGGTGGTCGTCGACGACGCCACCGGCATACCGACCTGCGTCTTCCCCGGCCGCGACGCGGCCCTCGCCCCCTGATCCCCGCCGCGACCGCGGCCTCGCCCCGAACCGGAGCCCCATGCGTCCCTCCCCGTCCGCCCCGTCGTCCCGCCGGGTCCTCCTCGCCCTCGTCGGCGTGCTCCTGCTGCTGGTCACCGCCTGCGGATCCTCCAGCAACGCCCCCGACCAGGACGCCGCCCGGGACGCCGGCTCGGATTCCGACGAGGGCGACACCGCCGACGACGGCCCCATCCGCCTCACCGACGCCCGCGGCGAGGTGGTCCTCGACGAGCCCGCCACCGACGTCGTGACCCTGGACTTCACCTACACCGAG
>JAAYBP010000412.1 GCA_012730075.1 Acidimicrobiales bacterium
GCCAGCCTGATGCTGCTCTTCATCGCCATCAACGTCTTCATCGGCCTGTTCAACCTGCTGCCGGTGCTGCCCTTCGACGGCGGCCACGTCGCCATCGCGATCTACGAGAAGTTCCAGGAGTGGCGCAAGGGCATGACCACCCGGTACCTGGCCGACGTGGGCCGGCTCATCCCGATGACCTACGCGGTCGTGGGGGTCATGGTGATGCTGTTCCTGTCGACCGTCTACCTCGACATCGCCAACCCCATCTCGGTGCGCTGAGGTGGAGGTCCGCACCACCGCCGACCGGCGGCCGACCCGACCGGTCACCCTCGCCCACCCCCGCCAGCCGGTGACCGTCGGCGGCACGGCACCGGTGTCGGTGCAGTCGATGACGACGACCAAGACCGCCGACGTCGACGGAACGCTCCAGCAGATCTACGGCCTGGCCGCCGCCGGGGCCGACATCGTGCGCTGCACCTGCAACGACGCCGAGGCGGCGGCGGGCCTGGCCCGCATCGTGCCCCGCTCGCCGGTGCCGATCGTCGCGGACATCCACCACCAGCACCGCATGGCGCTCGCCGCGCTCGAGGCGGGGGTGGCCTGCCTGCGGCTCAACCCGGGCAACATCCGCAAGCCCGAGCACATCAAGCTGGTGGCCTCGGAGTGCCGCGATCGGGGGGTGCCGATCCGCATCGGGGTCAACGGCGGCTCGCTCGACCCCGCCCTATACGAGAAGTACGGCGGCACGGTCACGCCCGAGGCGATGGTCGAGTCGGCCGAGCAGGAGCTCGCCTACTTCGCCGAGGTCGGCTTCGACGACGTGAAGATCTCGGTCAAGGCGTCGAGCGTGCCGCTGATGATCGACGCCTACCGGCTGCTCTCCGAGCGGGTCGACCACCCCCTGCACCTCGGAGTCACCGAGGCGGGACCGCTGCCGGGTGGGCTGATCAAGTCGTCGGCGGGCATCGGAGCGCTGCTCGCCGAGGGCATCGGCGACACGATCCGCTTCTCGCTCACCGCCGACCCGGTCGAGGAGGCCCGCGCCGGGCGCACGCTCCTCGAGGTGCTCGGCCTGCGCGAGCGCAAGAACGTCGACCTGATCGCGTGTCCGAGCTGCGGCCGGGCCGAGATCGACGTGATCGAGGTCGCCGCCCGCGCCCAGGCCGCCTTCGCCGAGCGCGAGATCCCGCTCCAGATCGCGGTGATGGGCTGTGTCGTGAACGGCCCGGGGGAGGCCAAGGACGCCGACCTCGGCATCGCGGCGGGCAACAAGCGGGGCCACCTGTTCGTCAAGGGCACCAACGTCGCCGTCGTCCCCGAGGACGAGATGGTCGACGCCCTCGTCGAGTGGGCCGACTTCATCGTCGAGCACGGCACCGACGCCGCGGTCGCCCGCGCCGACGTCGCCGTCGCCCAGCGGGCCGCCGAGCGCGACCGCAGCCGGCTCCTCGTCGAGCAGGGCGACGACGTCAACGCCAGCGAGCAGCGCGTCGAGCTGATCGCCAAGCGCCTCGACTCCTGACCCGCGCAGAACCACACGAGGTGCCAGGAGCGTCAGCGGAAGGCGGGCGTCGTCGCGAGACGGATTCCTCGCTGCGCTCGGAACTTGCGGTGCCGTGCTTGCTGGGTCGGCCTCGCCTATCGGCTCGGCCTCCAGGCACCTCGTGTGGTTGAGGTGGCGGGGGCGGGGGAGTGTCCGCAGGGACCGCCGGGCGGGGCCCGCGCTCAGATCCGCCGACGGTCGGCCGATGGACCGGGGTGCGGGCGGAGGAGGAAGCGTGAACGTCGCCCGACGTCGTAGCCGGTGGCTGACCGCCGCCATCCTGACCGTGCTGTCGATCGCGCCGGCCCCGGCCGCGCCGGCCGGTGCGGCGGCGTCGGGCCCCTGGCTGAAGCCCGGGGTGCCGTTCACGTACCAGAACGCCGACCCGGCGGTGGTGTCGCTCGGGCCGCTCATGTTCACCTACGCGACCAACCACGGCGGCGCGGACCTGCCGATCACCTGGTCGGCCGACGGCCACACGTGGACCGC
>JAAYBP010000413.1 GCA_012730075.1 Acidimicrobiales bacterium
GACCTGGTGGGGGTGATCGGCAAGCTCGGTGAGCTGCCCCGCATCTCCTACACCGAGGAGGAGCTCGCCGCGCAGATCGACCTGGCCATCGAGCAGGCGGAGTCGCCCGAGGAGGCCGCCGAGATCCTCGCCGCGGTCGACGCCTACCTCGCCGGCATCAACGCCTGGATGGAGCGCGCGATCGAGTGGCCGCCGATCCTCGAGGAGTGGGGCGTGCACCGCCCACGACCCTGGACCCGCACCGACCTGGTGGCCGCCGGCATCGCCGTCAACGACATCTTCGGCTACGCGGGCGGCGACGAGGTGGGCAACGCCGCGGCGCTCGCCGCGCTCGTGGCCGAGCTCGGCCCGGAGCTGGGCGCGGCCACCTTCGAGGACCTGCGCGCCGTGGACGACCCCGATGCCACGACCACCTCGCGCCAACGGGTGCCGGTGCCCGAACGTGGGCCGGTCGACGACGCGGCGGTCGCGCTGCCCGACCCGCCGACGGTGGAGATGGTCGACGGGTACGCTCCGTCGGGTCCGCCGTCGGCCAGCAACTACGTCGCGGTGGCGGGGTCGCGCACCGCGACCGGTGAGCCGATCCTCGTCGGCGGACCGCAGACGGGCTACTTCGCACCGGAGCTGCTCATGGAGATGGAGCTCCAGGGCGGTGGCTACCAGGCGAGCGGCGTCACCTTCCCCGGGCTGGGGCCCTGGATCCTCATCGGGCGGGCTGCCGACTACGCGTGGAGCGTCACCGCCGGCGGGTCCGACCAGGTCGACCAGCGCATCGAGCGGCTCTGCGAACCGTCGGGCGCCGCGCCGACGATCGACTCGAACCACTACCTCTTCGGGGGCGAGTGCCGTCCGATGACCCGCCCGCCGGGCGATCCCCTCGCGATGTGGCGGACCGTGCACGGGCCCGTCAGCGGGCGAGCCACCGTCGACGGCGCGCCGGTCGCGATCGCCCAGCAGCGCGCCTCGCGGGGCATGGAGGCGATGGCCTCGGTGGCCTTCTGGCGGCTGAACCGGGGCGAGGTCGACGGGGCGGAGGGCTTCGCGCCGGTGATGGCGCAGGTGCCGATGAGCTTCAACTGGCTGTACGTCGACGCGCACGACGTCGCGTACTTCCACTCGGGACGGTTCCCGATCCGCGCGGAGGGCGTGCACCCCGACCTGCCGAGCTGGGGGACGGGGGAGTGGGAGTGGCAGGGGTTCCTCGACCCCTCCCAGCACCCGCAGGAGGTGAACCCCGTCGAGGGGTGGGTGACCTCGTGGAACAACAAGCCGGCGCCCGGCTGGACCAGCGCGGACGACACGTGGGGCGTCGGCGCGGCGCAGCGGGTCGACCTGCTCGACGACCAGCTCGAGGGCCTGAGCGGCGCGACCCCCGCGGACGTCGTGGCGGTCGCGCAGCGGGCGGCGACGCGGGACCTCAGGGTCACCCACGTGCTGTCCGAGGTGCTCCGGGTGCTCGAGGGCCGGCCTGCGCCGACCGCCGAGCTGGAGGACCTGCGGCGCCGGCTGTCGGCCTACGTCGCGGCCGGCGGGCACCGCAGGGACCGCAACCGCGACGGCTTCTACGACGAGCCGATGGCCGCGGTGGTCGACAACGCGTGGAAGCCGCTGGTGGAGGCCGTGTTCGGCGAGGTGCTCGGCGGGTACCTCGCCTCCCCGGACCGCCGTCCCGAGGGCCTCGACGACCCGCCGTCGTCGTACGGCAGCGCGTTCGACGCCTCCGCGTGGTACTCGCTCGTGGTCCGCGAGCTGCGCCGGGTCTTCGACGGTGCCCCGCGGCCCGACGGCGTGCCCGCGATGTGCGGTGGGGGCAGCCCGGACCGCTGCGCCGACGCGCTGTGGGCGGCGCTGCGCCGCGGCCGCTGGCTGACCGCCCAGCAGCAGCCGTTCGCCGGCGACCCGGACCGGTGGGTGCGTCCCACCTTCGGGGAGCTGATCCGGTTCATCCCGTTCGTGACCAACACGGCCACGATGCGCTGGACGAACCGGCCGACCTGGCAGCAGGTCATCCAGTTCCGCGCCGGGTGACCTCCCGGGCGGTGACGACCTCGGCCGCCCACGGCAGCTCGAGCACGTTGCCGTGCCGGAACCCGGCGAGCGACGCCTCGAGCGACGCGCGCACGGCAAGCAGCTCCCCTGCGTCCAGCGTGTCGACCAGCGCGGCGATGGGGCCGGCGACCGAGGTGTTGAAGGTCCAGTAGTCGTCGAGGTCGTCGTAGGTCTCGGTGCCGGTGACCTCGTCGGTGGCGACGTCGGTGAAGCCGCCGGCCTCGAGCAGGTCGCGGTTCGCCTCCGCGGTGGCGAGGGAGAACACGCCGCCGGGTGCGAACGGGTCGCCCGGCAGCTCGTGGCCGTGCTCCACCAGCGCGGCGGCGACCCGGAACAGCCACGGGTTGCGGTCCGGTGGCCCCCACGTCGCGTAGGCGAACGCCCCACCGGGGCGCAGCACCCGGCGGACCTCCGACACGGCGCGCGCCGGCTCGGGCAACAGCATCATCCCGAACCGCGACAGCACGCCGTCGACGCGGTCGTCGGGCAGGTCGATCGCCTGCGCGTCGAGCACCCGGTACTCGACGTTGTCGAGGCCGAGCGCCTCGCCGCCGCGGCGTGCGGCGTCGACCATCGCCGGGACGAAGTCGCTGGAGATGAGCAGCCCGTCGGGCCCGAGGCGTGCGGCGGCGAGGAACCCCGTCTCGCCGGGGCCGGCGGTGAGCTCGAGCAACGTCGCCCCGGGCCGGGCGCCGACCTGCTCGACGAGCCGTTCGGAGACGGGCCGGACGAGCTCGAACAGGCGCCGCCGGTTCGACTCCCACGCCGCCGACACCGCGCTCCACTGGTGCCGGGACCGTTCGGTCGGGTCGGATCCGTCCATCTCGACCACCTCCCCGTCCCCCGCAGCTTCGCGCTAGAAGCCGATGTGGTCGATCGCTCCCGGCGCATCCGCCGGGGTCCGGCCGAGCCCGAGGCGCGACAGGGTCCAGAGGTCGCCGTCCACGACGAAGGCCCGAAGGGGCGTCACCCCGACCGCGTCGCCGTGGCGGAGCTCGGCCACCCGCTCCAGCCGCCGGCCCGACACCCGCAGGACGAGCGCGGGTCCGGATCCGCCGCCCAGGTCCACCGGCACGACGGCCTGGTCCCTCCCGGCATCCCACAGGAACGCCCGGTGGTCGTCGCCGACGGGCGAGCTCGCCCCGGGGAGCACGAGCTGGTCGAGCTCGGCCATCGCGGCCGGGTCGCGGACGTCGAACAGCGACACCTTCAGGCCGGTGGTCATCCCGGTGCGGGGGTCGGCGTCGCGGCCGACGCCGAGCAGCAGGCCGTCGCCGACGGGGTGCAGGTACTGCGAGAAGCCGGGGATCTTCAGCTCGCCGAGCAGGCGGGGGTTGCGGGCGTCGCTGAGGTCGAGCGCGTACAGGGGGTCGGTCGTGCGGAACGTGACCACGTAGCCGAGGTCGCCGACGAACCGCACCGACTTCACCTCCTCGCCGGGGCCCAGGCCGTCGAGGTGCCCGATCGCGTCCAGCGTGTCGCCCTCGGTGTCGAGCACCGTGAGTCGTCCCGACATGCCGGTCGGGCCGCCGTCCACGGTCGTCACGACCCGGAGCGCACCCTCGCGCTCCGACAGCGAGAACTGGTTCAGCAGCCGTCCCGGAGCCACGCCCGACCCGGTGTGGGTCGCGGGGCCGTCCCCGCTGGTGTCGAAGCGGTGGACCTCGGTCCTCGGGCCCTGCCCGTCCCAGCGGGTCGCGGCGACGTAGAGCGCCCCGGTCGAGGCGTACACGGTGTCGGCCGCGCCCTGGATGGTGACCGGGTGCAGCTCCTCGAGGTCGTCGCCCACGGTGAGCGTGGTGATCGTGGCCAGCGGTGGCGACGGTGCGAACGACCCGGCGTCGGGGTCGCCGGCGGCGAGCAGCAGCACGTCGCTGCAGCCGCCGAGTCGCTCGACCCGACCGTCGAGGAGGATCCTCGGCAGGAGCTCCTCGCCGTCGACCGAGGCCGCCACCTCCCGTGCGGTGGCGGGGTCCGGGGCGGCGAGGACGTCGGTCGCGACCTGCGGCTCACCGCGCACGACCAGTCGCACGGTCGTCCCGACCATCCGGGCGGCGACGTGGCTCCCCTCCACCGAGGCGGTCGCCGTGACCGTGGGTGTGGTCGGGTCGGCGAGCGAGACGATCGTGATCGTGGTGCCGGTCGGGAACGGCAGCGGCTCCGGCATGGGTGCCGGCTCGGTGCCGGGCCCGGGCAGCGGTGCCGGGACGGTGCGCTGGACCGTCGCGTGGGCCGAACCGATGACGACCGCGTCGTCGCCGCGCAGGAACAGCTCGGCCGCGGCGTGGTCGCCGAGGTCCAGGGTGCCGTCGACTGCGGGTGACCCGTCGAGCTCGACGACCCTCAGGACGCCGTCGGTGATGGTCACGATGCGGCGGCCGTCGGTCTTGACGATGTCGGCTTCGTCGACGTCAGCCTCCTGGGTGTTGGTGCCGATCACCTCGGTGCCGGCGGCCTCCCGCTCGACGCTGCCCGCCCGCTCATCGCCCGGCGGTACGTCCGCCGCCCCGTCACCGGCGCCGGCCATGTCCCAGCCGGCCACGGCCTCGCCGGGCACGTCCTCGTCGAAGGTGCGCACCGCGTCGTCCCGGGCCGACCACATCCGGGCGGCCGCGGCCTCGAGGGCGGAGCGCGCCGCGCCGGCGACGTCGTCGCAGTCCTCCGCGGCGCGGAGCGACTCGACGGCGGCCGGCGGCTCCACCGGGAACACCGGCGCGGCATCCCAGTCGGCGGTGCAGCCCGCCGCAGCCAGGGCGACGACCGCGGCAGCGGCCGCCTGCTGCAGCCGACGACCTGGTCGGGGTCCGCCCGCCC
>JAAYBP010000059.1 GCA_012730075.1 Acidimicrobiales bacterium
CGGCGGGCCGAGCGGTCGGAGTCCTCGGGTAGCAGGGCGGCCCACCCGGCGTCGACGTTGGACAGGTCGACCCCGGCGTTGGCGCACACGAACCCGTGGCGGGTCTCGCTGATCACCAGGTCGCCCCGCCGCCGCAGCACCCGCATCGACTCCGCCTCGACCACCCCGCGGTGGCCGCGGGGGTCGTCGGCGTCGATCGCCGCCATGGCGCCCTCGGCCTTCGACACGATCTTCTGGGTGACGACGACGACGTCGCGGTCGCGCAGCTCGTCGCCCTGGGCTACGACCGCGTCGGCGATCAGGCCGGCGAGGTCGGCGGCCCGCCCGACCTCGGGCATCCCGGTGACGCCCCACACCTCCAGGCGCGGCGGCGAGGCCACGGTCAGGCCGGCCCCTCGACCGTGACGCCCGCCGCGGCGAGGGTGGTGCGCGCCAGTGCGGCCGCCACGTCGGGGCTCGACATCACCGTCGGCGTCACCACCGGGCGCGGCCCGGCGGCGGTCACCTCGGCCGCGAGGTCGGCGTCGGCCTCGTCGATCACGAGCGCAGCGGCGTAGGGCTCGTACCACCGGGCGACGCCGACGACGGTCGCCTCCAGCCCGAGGTCGACCATCAACCGGTCGGCGGGGCCCTTCAGCGCCGCGCCGGCGACGATCGGCGAGATCGCCACCGTGCGCTCCCGCACCTCGCGCAGGGCGTCGTCGACGCCGGGCACCTCTAGCAACGGGCCGATCGACACGATCGGGTTCGACGGGGCGATCACCACCGCCTCGGCCTCGATCAGCGCCTCCAGCACGCCGGGGGCGGGCGTGGCCTCGTCGGCTCCGGTCCAGCGCACCGACCTCACCGGAACGTCGTGGTGGCGCTGGACGAACCACTCCTGGAACGAGACCTCACGCTCGGTGTCGGGGTCGACCACCGTCACCCGGGTCCGGAGCGGGTCGTCGGTGACCGGCAGCAGCCGCAGGCCGAGGTCCCAGGCGGTGGTGATCTCGGCGGTGACCTGCGACAACGTCGCCCCCTCGGACAGCCGCTGCGTGCGGTAGAGGTGGGTGCCGAGGTCGCGGTCGCCCAGGTTGAACCAGTCGATCCCGCCGTAGCGCCCGAGCATCGTCATCGCCTGCCACGACTCGTCGCGCAATCCCCATCCCCGGTCGGGGTCGACCTGGTCGGCGAGCGTGTAGGTGATCGTGTCGAGGTCGGGTGACACGTGCAGCCCGTGGATCACCAGGTCGTCGGCCACGTTCCCGATCACGGTCACGTCGTCGGCGGGCACCACCCGCAGGAGCCCGGCCAGGAAGCGGGCCGCCCCGACGCCCCCGGCCAGCACGCAGATCATGGAAGCGGACCCTACCGGCGGTCCCGGTCGACCTCGGTAACCTCGCACGGTGGCCCGCACCGAAGCCGAGCTCCTCGCCGAGATCAACGCCGACCTGCCCGAGGGCGTCGACTGGAAGCAGGGCGCGATCACCTACCTGCGCGAGGTCGTGGCGTCCGGCGGCGCCGAGGAGGAGCGCTTCCACCTGATCAAGCCGTTCCTCGGCGGCCCCGACTACACCCCGTTCTGGGTCGACGTGTTCCAGTTCCTCGACGTCGTCCAGGCGGCCCGGCTCGCCCCCGGCGACCGGGTGATCGACGTCGGCTGCGGGCCCGGGTGGACCGTGCAGTGGCTGGCCAAGCTCGGCCACCACGTGATCGGGCTCGACATCTCGGCCGAGCTGCTCGAGGTCGCCGAGACCCGCATGCGCACCGACCCGTACCCGCCCTACGTCGACCGGGGGTTCACCTACGACCTGCGCGAGCACGACATCGAGGCCGGGCCGCTCGGGCTCGACTACCCGGCCCGCCTCGCCGTGTTCGAGTCGACGCTGCACCACTTCCACAACCCGGTCGCCGCCCTGCGCAACACCGTCGCCGACCTGGCCGGAGCGGGCGTCGTCGCCGTGATCGAGGCGGCCGCCCCGCCCAAGGGCTCGGAGTGGGACCGCCAGAACGCCGAGATCATGGCGACCTACCACACGATCGAACGGCCCTACACCCGGTCGCAGCTCGTCGACATGCTCGAGCTGGCGGGCCTGCCGTACCTGACGTTCCTCCGTCCGGTGAACGGCCTGTTCCCCCAGACCGCCGACGGCCTCGCCCCGGTCGCCTGGGACATCACCCGCGCCGAGAACATCAACGTCGTCCTCGCCTCGCCCACCGCCGCCGGCCTCGAACGCCTGGAGGTGCCCGCCACCACCGCGGCCCAGGTGCGTGAGGGGTGGAGCGTCCTCGACGGCGCCTTCCCGGTCGAGACCGACCCCGACGGCCGCGGCTTCCGCTGGTGCGGGCCGCGGGCGTCGCTCCGGCTCGACGGGCCGGGCCCCCACGAACTGCTCGTCGGCACGTCCGGCCTGGCGGGTGGCGAGGTGCAGACGGTGCGGCTGCTCGCCGGGGCCACCGTCGCCGGCTCCGCCCGGCTCACCGCCCGCCG
>JAAYBP010000414.1 GCA_012730075.1 Acidimicrobiales bacterium
CGGGGAGCGGCCCGCCCGCGAGCCGATCCGGGTGCGCACCGCCCGGGTGAACCAGGTGCTCGGCACCGACCTCGCCCGCGACGCCATCGCCGGGCTGCTCGACCCGATCGGGTTCACCTCCACCGTCGACGGCGACGACCTCGCGGTGACGGTCCCGTCGTGGCGCTACGACTCCGCCACCGAGATCGACGTGGTCGAGGAGGTCGCCCGGCACCACGGCTACGACCACATCCCGCGCCGCGACCTCGCCCACGCCAACCCCGGGCGGCTCACCGACGCCCAGCGTCGCCGGCGCGAGGTCCGCCGCCTCCTGGTCGGCCTCGGGGTCGCCGAGGTGATGCCGCTGCCGTTCCTCGCCCCCGGCCAGCTCGCCGCGTGCGGGTTCCCGCCCGACGGCATCGAGCTCCGGAACTCGCTCGTCGCCGAGGAGTCCGTGCTGCGCACCACCCTCCTCCCGGGACTGGTGCAGGCGGTCGCCACCAACGCCGCTCGCCGGTCCCTCGGCGTCCGGCTCTTCGAGATCGGTCACGTGTTCCTGCCCGCCACCGGGAGGGGGAGCGGACCGGGTCGGCCGGACCTCCTGCCCGACGAGCGCGAGCACCTCGGTGTCGCGCTGGCCGGCGCCGACGCGCCGGAGGCGGTGCGGGCGTGGTACGCGGTGGCGGGACGGCTCGGACTCGACGACGTCGACGTCGTGAACGGCGAGCGTCCCGGGCTGCACCCGACCCGAAGCGCGATCGCCCGCGTCGGAGGGGTCGAGGTGGGGTCGGTCGGCGAGATCGACCCCGGGGTGCTCGACCACCACGGCATCGGCGAGCGGGTCGCCTGGCTCGAGGTCGACCTCGGCGCCGTGCTCGGGCTGGTCCCCGACGACGACCGGCCGTACCGACCCGTCTCGCGGTTCCCGTCGAGCGACGTCGACCTGGCCTTCGAGGTCGACGACTCCGTGTCCGCCCTCGACGTCGAGCGCACCCTCGCCGGGGCGTCCCCGCTCGTCTGGGCGGTGACCCTGTTCGACGTCTACCGGGGGAGTGGCGTCGCCGACGGTCGCCGGTCCCTCGCCTACGCGGTGCGGTTCGACTCGCCCGAGCGCACCCTCACCGACGCCGAGGTGGCCGACGCCCGCGCCGCCCTGATCGACGCGGTGGTCGCCGCCCACGGAGCCACCCTGCGCGCCTGACGCGTGCGTTGTTGCATAACCATGCGCTGTGCCGCATAGAGTGGGGCCATGGCCAAGATCGCCGTCGTCGGAGCCTCGGGCTACACCGGAGGCGAGCTGCTGCGCCTGCTCGCCGGTCACCCCGAGGCCGAGGTCGTCGTCGCCACCGGCGACTCGCAGGCGGGCGAACCGATCGCCGCGCTCTATCCGAGCCTGGTGGGTGCCTACGGCGACCGTGCCTTCGACCGCTTCGCGCCCGACGCGGTCGACGGCGTCGACCTCGCCTTCTGCGCCCTGCCCCACGGCGCCAGCCAGACCGTCGTGCCCGACCTGCTCGACCGCGTCGGGAAGATCGTCGACCTCGCCGCCGACTTCCGGCTGGCCGACGCCGACCTCTACCCCGAGTGGTACGGCGAGGCCCACACCCGCCCCGACCTCCTCGCCGACGCGGCGTACGGGCTTCCGGAGCTGTTCCGGGAGGCCATCGTCGACGCCGACCTGGTCGCCGGGCCGGGCTGCTACCCGACCGCTGCCGCCCTCGCCCTCGCGCCGTTGCTGCGGGCGGGCCTGATCGAGCCGACCGGCATCGTCGTCGACGCGGTCAGCGGCGTGTCGGGGGCGGGTCGGCCGCCGAAGCCGAACACCACCTTCTGCACCGCCGACGGCGACGTCACCGCCTACGGCCTGCTGCGCCACCGGCACACCCCCGAGATCGAGCAGACGCTGACCCGCGTCGCCGGTACGGCCGCCCAGGTGGTGTTCACGCCGCACCTCGTGCCCATGAGCCGGGGGATGCTCGCCACCTGCTACTCCCGGCCCGTCGCCGGCACCACCGCCGCCGACGTCGCCGCCGCGCTGGCCGACGCCTACGACGGCGAGCGGTTCGTCCACGTCGTGCCGGGCTCGCCGTCGACCAAGGCCACCCAGGGATCCAACGCCGCCCACGTGAGCGCCACGCTCGACGAGCGCACCGGCTGGGTGCTGTCGTTCTGCGCCCTCGACAACCTCGGCAAGGGGGCCTCGGGCGCCGCCCTCCAGTGCGCCAACCTCGTGCTCGGCCTCTCCGAGGACCTCGGCCTCAGCACGATCGGCGTCTACCCGTGACCGGCCCGGGCCCGACCGGGGTGACCGCGGCGCGGGGGTTCGTCGCCGCGGGCGGCGCGTGCGGGGTCAAGGACGGAGGCGTGCCCGACCTCAGCCTGGTCGCCACCGCGGACGGACGGCCGGTAGCCGCGGCCGGGGTGTTCACGTCGAACCTGATGACGGCGGCGCCGGTGATCGTCAGCCGCGACCACCTCGCCGCCACGGGGGGCCGGGCCGCCGCGGTGATCCTGAACAGCGGCAACGCCAACGCCGCCACCGGTGCGCCCGGGCGCCGCGACGCCGAGGCGATGTGCGCGGCGGCCGCGTCGGAGGTCGGCTGCGACCCGACCGAGGTGCTGGTGGCCTCCACCGGGCTCATCGGGATCCCGCTGCCGATCGACGTGATCGTCGCGGGGGTGCCGGCCGTCGCCGCCGCCCGGTCGGCCGAGGGCGGAGCGGCCGCCGCCGACGCCATCCTCACCACCGACACCCGCCGCAAGGAGGCGGTCGCCGCCGCGGGCGGGGCCGTCGTCGGAGGCATGGCCAAGGGGGCGGCGATGCTCGCTCCCTCGATGGCCACGATGCTCGCCGTTCTCACCACCGACGCCGATGTCGACCCGGCCACGCTCCAGCGGCTCCTCGCCGACGGGGTCGAGGGGAGCTTCAACCGGCTGCTCACCGACGGGTGCCGCTCGACCAACGACACGGTGGTGATCCTCGCCTCCGGCGAGGCCGGCCCGGTCGACGAGGCTGCCCTCGGAGACGCCGTCGCGGCGGTGTGCACCTCGCTGGCCGAACAGATGGCCGACGACGCCGAGGGGGCCACCAAGGCCGTCCGGCTGACGGTCACCGGCGCGGCGTCGGACGCCGACGCCCGCACCGGCGCCGAGGCCATCGCCCGCAGCGCCCTCTGCAAGTGCTCGTGGTACGGGCTCGACCCCTACTGGGGCCGCCTGGCGAGCGAGCTGGGTGCGGCCGGGATCGCCTTCGACCAGGAGCGGATCTCGGTGGCCTACGGCGGGGTCACCGTCGCCGCCGGCGGGGTGACGATCGCCCACGACGAGGAGGCGGTCGACGCCCACATGGCCGGCTTCCACCTGGAGATCACCTGTGACCTCGGCCTCGGGGCGGGGGAGTGCACCGTGCTCACCAACGACCTGACCCACGCCTACGTCGACGAGAACATGGGCACCAGCTGACCAACCCGGTTCTGCGCGTTGACGGGGACGCGGGTGTTCCGGTGAGCGCGTGGAAGCGGTTCGGCCGGGGGTCGCAGGTTGGCGGAAGGGTCGGCCGTCGGGCCGTACCATCGCCGATCATGAGCGGAACCAGCCCCGACGGCCGGCTCTTCGTCGGCGAGACCGTCGACGAAGAGCACGCGCGCACCGGCGAGCGCGTCGAGATCGACCCCGACGACCTGACGACCCACGGGGTGATCGTCGGCATGACCGGATCGGGCAAGACCGGCCTCGGCGTCGCCCTGCTCGAGGAGGCCCTGCTCGAGGGCGTGCCGACCCTGATACTCGACCCGAAGGGCGACCTCGGGAACCTGCTGCTCACGTTCCCCGACCTCACGCCGGAGTCCTTCGCCCCGTGGGTCGAGGGGGCCGATCCGGCCGAGGTGGCCACGCAGTGGCGCGACGGCCTGGCGTCGTGGGGGCTCGACGGCGAGCGGATCGCCGCCCTGCGCGCCGCCGCCCGCTTCACCATCTACACGCCCGGCTCGACCAGCGGGGTCGGCCTCGACGTGGTCGGCAGCCTGCGCCGCCCCGCCGACGGTGCCGACGACGAGGCGGTGCTCGACGAGGCCGGCGGGTTCGTGTCGGGCCTGCTCAAGCTGGTCGGCATCGATGCCGACCCCCTGGCGAGCCGCGAGCACATCCTCCTGGTCAACCTGATCCAGGCGGCCTGGGCGTCCGGTGAGGACCTCGACCTCGCCGCCCTGGTCGCCCGGGTGCAGGATCCGCCGCTGCGCAAGCTCGGGGTGTTCGAGCTCGACGAGTTCTTCCCCCGCCGCGACCGCACCGACCTCGCCCTGCGGCTGAACGGTCTGCTGGCATCGCCCGCGTTCGCGGCGTGGGGACAGGGTGAGGCGCTCGACATCGACGCCCTCCTGCGGCCGGGCGGGCAGACCGGCTGCGCCGTGGTGACGCTCGGTCACCTGTCCGACGACGAGCGCCAGTTCGTCGTCACGCTCGTGCTGTCGAAGCTGATCACCTGGATGCGCCGGCAGCCCGGCACCGACAAGCTGCGGGCGCTGGTGTACTTCGACGAGGTCGTCGGCTTCGTCCCTCCCACGGCGGCCCCGCCCGCCAAGGCGCCGATCCTCACCATCCTCAAGCAGGCCCGCGCCTTCGGGATCGGGCTGGTGCTGGCCACGCAGAACCCCGTCGACGTCGACTACAAGGCGCTGTCCAACGCGGGCACCTGGATGATCGGCCGGCTCCAGACCGAGCAGGACAAGGCCCGCCTCCTCGACGGCCTGTCCGGGGTCGACGGCGGGGTCGACACCACCGCGATCGGCGCCACGATCGCCGGGCTCGCCAAGCGCGAGTTCGTGCTGCGCCAGGCCGGGAAGGCGGCACCGTCGGTGTTCACGACCCGCTGGGTGATGTCGTACCTGCGGGGTCCGCTCACCCGGGAACAGATCTCGACGTTGATGGCCGACCGGAGGGCGACCCCCGCGACGACGACCGAGGCCCCGACGACCGAGGCCCCCTCCACCGCGCCGGCCCCGGCCGAGGCCGCGCCCGCCGAGCCCGTGCCACCCGCCGCCGCGCCGCCGGCCCCGGTCGACGACGGGTCGACGCCGGTGATGCCCACGGTCGCCGAGGGCACCCCGGTCCGCTGGCTCGATCCGGCCGCACCCTGGGCGGCGCAGGTGGGCGCGACCCCGGGCGGGACGCGCTTCGCGGCGGGCATCGTCGCGTCGGTCGACCTGCTGTTCGACGACACCAAGGCCGACCTGCGCCACACCGAGACCTTCGAGTGCGTCCTGTTCCCGCTCGCCGATCCGCCCGACGTGGCCTCCCTCGTGGCCGTCGACCACGACCCCCGCGACCTCCGCACCGAGGCGCCCGCGGGCGCGAGCTATGAGATCCCGGCGGCCAAGGTGCGCAACAAGACCCTGTTCACGTCGGTCGGCAGGGCGATCGTCGACCACCTCGTCGCCGGCCGGACGTTGGCCATCCCGGCGAACACGGAGCTGAAGCTCTACGGCCGCCCCGGCGAGACCGCCGAGGAGTTCGCCGCCCGGTGCGCGGCGGCCGCCGACGCGGGAGCCGACGCCGCCGCGGCCAAGGTCGCCAAGCGGTACGAGGGCCGCATCGCCCGGGCCCGCGACGCGGTGGCCACCGCCGAGGACCGGGTCGGCCAGGCCGAGCAGGCCCGCAGCACCCGCAAGACCGACGAGGTGGTGCGCGGCGCCGCCGACGTCTTCGGGTCGCTGTTCGGCGGCAAGCGGAGCGCCCGATCGATCATCCGGGCCGCCGGGTCGGCCGCCACCCGCCGGTCGCGCAGCGGCGAGGCCGACCAGCGGGTCGAGACCGCCCGCAACCGGGTCGACGAGAAGGCGACCGCCCTCGCGGACCTCGAGGCGGACCTGCACGAGGAACTGGCGGCCATCACCGACGAGTGGGACGCCAAGGAGGCGGCGACCGAGACGATGGAGGTTCCGCTCGAGAAGTCCGACGTGCGGGTCACCGACCTCGCCCTCGTCTGGATCCCGGTCGCCTGACGCCGCGCCGACCTCCCCGAGCGGTCTGGGCCGC